>DATDBV010000423.1:0-25936 GCA_036524715.1 Nakamurella sp.
TCGGATCAACAACCAACCAACTGGTTGGGCACGTTCGTGGCCACCACCGGGCAGAAACCGTGGCCATCAGTGGGCACTTTCGTGGCCGCACATGGGCAGCTTTTCATGGCCGTCATGCGCAGACCACTACTTGACATAATCGCTGTTATCGGACGATAGCCAGTGCAGCCCAACAGGTATCGATCTCAGACTAGTACACGCCGCACCGTCCATCGAGTCGGCGTGTTCCGTTGGTCCCGCCCGTCCGCAGCACAGGCCGCAGATGGATCGTCAACGTTCCACCGTTTGAAGGGTGCAACGTTACGGAGCTGCGCACATGTGTCGTCACCCCGAAACCCGTGGCGTGGGGGTCGGCTCGCAGCACGCGTGACGGACATCAGGATTCAGGGTCGAACAGGTAGCGAACCGGCATCTCGCCTCCAGCCGGCTCGGGTGGCCGTCACCGCACGCACGTTAGCCAGCCGCCGCCGACGCGGGCAAGTGTGCTCGTTTGAGGTCCCTCCCGGACACACGCAAGAGCCCGGTCGGCGGTCCCGCTATGGGACGGGCGCCGAAGCACCGGTTCGGGGTGGATGGTCGCCATCTGGGATTCGTCGGAGCGGTGGGAGCTGAACTCACTCCCTGGGCGGCACCTGGAAGGCCCGGACCTCGATCCGGCCGCCGAGCGCCTTCGAGGCCCGTGCAGCCCAGCCAATGGCGGTCTCCTCGTCAGCGACGTCGATCACCCAGAAGCCCCCGAGGTATTCGGGGGCTTCGACGAAGGGGCCGTTGACAGTACTCAGCGACTCGCCAGTGTTGTCGACGGTGATCGCGCTCGAGGGCGGCATCAGCCCGCCCGCGAAGACGAAGGCACCGGTCGAGGTCAGCTCCTCGATGATCGCACCGGTGGCAGCCATGGCCGCCTCGAGTTCGGCCGGGTCCATCGTCTCCATGGTTGGCTCCTCGTCGGAGTCGTGCGGAACGGACAGCAGGTATTGGTTCATGCCGAATACGACCGTCCTCGACACGGGAACTCATCCGTCCACGTCACGGTTGACGGTCCACCGCCTGGCTCAGGAGGTCCCGAGCTCGACATGCTGTCCCACATGATCACGAAACACCTGGAATTGCTCAACTGCTAAGTCGACCCCAACCGAACGGACATGCCCGACAGTTGAGGCGATCTCGCCGACGCGACGACTCGTCGGGCGAGGACCGGCGAGACAGCGGTGACCACCCTTCGGCGTCGTCCGGTGGCCGGATCGGCGTGCTGAACGCGCCGACGACGAGGTCATCCCGGTCGAGAATGTCCCGCGCCGTGCCCGGCGTCGGAGTACCGAGAACTGTCGGGAATGGGCCACCTCGACATCATCGACCCACGCACACCCGCGTATCCGGCCGTCATGGCGGCCGTCCGCGGGGACATCCTCGATAGGGATAGGGCTTGCTTTTGCACCCCGGATAGTGCCGGTTCAGCTGTCCGCATCGAGAGGATCAGGGCCGAGCGCGTCGATGTCGAGGACCCTGTCGGAGCTGTCGGCCCACGCTTGGAGGTCGCTTAGGGACCAGACGCTGCCCATGCTCAGAATCGCTCGTGGTCGGGGAAAGCCGGGGCGGGTGATCAGTTGGCCAACCCGTTGACGGCTAACGCCCAGGAGGCGGCCGATCTCCGCGTTGCCTAGTAGTCGGTCCATGAGCTCAAGGGTAGTCATGTGCCAAGCCTAAACCTGCAACTTTCCCCTTGACTAGTAGTCATGTGACTAGATAGACTAGTCACATGCCAAGAGGGGCCGGGCGGTCCGGCCCGAAGGCAGGGAGGCCAGTGATGGCGCATCAGTTGGAGACCTGGGCGAACGGCTCGGCGTCGTTCGTGTCGGCCCGGGAGCACGCATGGCACCGGCTCGGGACGGTGTTGCCCGAGCGGTTCGATGCTGCGCAGGCGATGCAGTACGCCAAGCTCGGCGGCTGGAACGTTCGCAAGGAGCCGCTGACCACCACTGTGATCACCGGGGACGGGGTCAGCACGCTGTCCGTTCCGGAGCAGTTCGCCTCGGTTCGGACCAACCCCGTGACCGGACGGCCCGATGTGCTGGGCGTGGTCGGCAAGGCGTACACCCCGATTCAGAACGAGGCGCACGCCCGGATGCTCGACCTGCTGGTCGACGAGTCGGGCGCGCATTTCGAGACGGCCGGATCGTTGCGGAATGGCCGTCAGGTGTTCCTGACCATGCGGATGCCCGAGACCATGCGAATCGGTGGGCACGATCCGGTGAATTTGTACTTGATCGCGCTCAACTCGCACGACGGGACGAGCGCGTTCCGGCTGTTGGTCAGCGCCATCCGCGTCGTGTGCGCGAACACGCAGGCCGCTGCGCTGCGGCAGGCCCGGGCGTCGTTCTCGATCCGGCACACCCGCAACGCGGCCGGGCAGATCGAACAGGCCCGGCAGGCCCTGGGCCTGACGTTCGCCTACGCCGAGCAGTTCCAGGCCGAGGCGGACGCGATGATCGCCCAGGCGATGACCGATGCCGAGTTCGAGCAGGTCATCGCCGGTATCTGGGCGGAGCCGGCCGAGCCCGCGCGGTCGGCCCGTGGTGCGAAGCGGTCGCAGACCATCGCCGATGACCGGCGGGCGGCGCTGCTGGACCTGTGGCGGCACTCGCCCACCAGCCGCGATATCCGGGGCACGAGGTGGGGCGGATATCAGGCGGTGACCGAGTACGTGGACCACTTCGCCCCGGTGGGTGACCGGCGCAATCCGGCGGCCGCCAGAGCCGAGCGGGCGATTACGTCCGCGACCGCCGAGCGGGTCAAGACCCGGGCGTTCGACCTCATCCGTTCGGCCTGAGCCCGTAGGTGGCGGGCCAGGGGATTGCCGCCCCTGGTCCGCCGATCGCCCCGTCCCCATCCATGAGTAGGAGCCCATCCATCATGACCGTTCACCCCATCACGCGCCGCCACGACCCCTCCACCGTGGCCGAACGCTGGACACCGGCCGCGCCCGAGGTGGCCGTGCACCACGGCCGCCACCGCGAGCGGATCACCGTCCCCGACGACGTGACGGCCCAGTTCGGCATTCCGCTGTCCGTCCAGGTCGCGGCCACCGTGTGGCACGACGTCGTCTCCTGGAGCGATGACATCGCCGCCCGCGTCAAGCGTGGACTGACTCGGCAGACTGAACCGGCCCGCCTGGTCGGGTTGCTGACCGGCACCCGGCACGCGCTGGCGACCAGCCCGTGGAACAGCGCGGCCATCGAGTATGTCGTGCCGCGAGTTCCCCCGGCCGGGCCGGTCGCCCGCGCGCTGAGGGTCACCCTGACCGTGCAGCTGGTCAACGACCGCGACCACGGCCCGGTCTTCCTCATCGAGCACGCCTACGGCGATGTGCACGCCCAAGCCGACAAGTTCACCGCGCCGTGGCTGCCCGCGTTCCCCGCCCCGGCCTGGGAGATCGACGCGCTCGGCCGGGTGTGGCCGTTGGTCACCGTCGACGTTCTCGATGAGCTGTTGGCACTGGCCGACTACGAGGTGATCCCCCGATCCGATCGCCGCTCCGTCGACGTCATCCCGTCCCGGCAGCGCTGGCCACGCGCCCACGGTGCCCGCCTCCACATCCAGGGTCACCTGAACCTGTGGGGCCTCGCGCCCCTCGGCTGGACCTTCACCCGCAGCACCCCAGCCGATCACATCGCCTGACGCCGCATGCCCGGATGGTCGAGCCGGTCCCGGACCGGCTCGACCCCACCACACAGCGCACCTGACCCGAGACGAGCGACCCCCACCATGACCAGCCCCGCCCAGCCCCACACGCACCGCGTCACCTACCAAGCCGCCGGACAAACCGGAGACCTGACGATCCGCGTCACCGATCAGGTCGCCGCGTTCTGCCGCGCCTACGGATGCCCGGACCCCGTCGCCGTCGCCGCCCGCCTGGCTGTCGCCGCCCGCCACGCCCTGACCCCGCAGGAAGCGGATGCGGCGGCCCTGCTCACCATCACCCAGCTGACCGAAGGGACCCCGTCGTGACCATCACCGCCGAAACCGCGCCCACCCCGCCCGCCCCGCCCGCCCCGGCCCCGATCGCCACCGTCATCGAACTACCCGCCGACCAGATCGCCCAGCACCCGGAGAACCTGCGGGACGCGACCCGAGGCATCCGCGAGCTGGCCGCGTCGATCGCCGAGGTCGGCGTCCTGGTACCGCTGATCGTCGTCCCGGTCGCCGCCGTCCCGGGTCACGAATTCGACCCCGGTATCACGCACGTGGCCGTAGACGGCAACCGGCGACAGCTCGCGGCCCGGCAGGCCGGGCTGCCGGTGCCGTGCATCGTCCGCCCCGACCTGGATAGCGCCCGCGAGCACGCCCTGACGATGGCCGTGACCGGGTTGACCCGCGATGGGCTGACCGTCAGAGAGGAAGCCCACGCCGTCCAAGCGATGCTGGACCTGGGCATCGAGGCCTCAGCGATCGCCCGCGCGACCGGCCGCACCCGCAAGCAGGTCAGCACCGCCCGCAAGGCCGCCCGCCTGTCCGACGACCTGGCCCACGCGACCGCTGACCACGATCTGACCCTGACCGACCTGGCCGCGCTCACCGAGTGGCAGCACGACCCGGAAGCCGTCGAGCTGCTGACCGACGCGATCGGTCGCGGGCAGCTCGCGCACACCCTGGCCCGCCTGGACCTGACCCGACGCGAGCGTCAGATCACCGCGCGGACCGTGCGGGAGCTGACCGCCGCCGGGGTCAGGTGCATCGACCAGCGCCCCCACTGGTCGGGCACGCCGTGCGAGCTGGACGGCCTGCGGTCCGCTGACGCCCCACCCGGTCAACAGTTCACCCGCGATACGCACGCCCAATGCCCCGGGCACGTCGCCCACGTCGAGGTGACCATCTACCCGGCCGACGACGAAGACGACGAACACGTCGAGGTCGCCATCACCTACGGGTGCGCCGACCCCGCCGCGTACCGACACCCGACCCGATGGGCGGCCATCACCACCAGCCCACCCGCCGACGACAATGATCACGACGCCGACGACGAGCTGACCCGCGCCGAAAGGGCCACGCAGGCGCAACGTCGGCAGGAAGAGGCAGTGGCCCGCGCCGAGGCCGCCCGCCGTCAGGAACGGTCCGACCTCATCCGCCGCAATAAGGAAGCCGACGCCGCCCAACAGGTGCGCCGCCAGTTCCTCCGCGACTGCCTCACGGCCCGCTCCCGCCACCAGGACATGACCGCCTACGCCCTGCACCAACTCCGAGCCGAGAGGGCACCGTCACCGCTTGGTTGTCCGATTGGGCCGGCCGCGACCGCGTGCTGACCGAAATCCTCGGAGACGACCCGATTGCGACCGCCACCGCCGCGACCGGCCCGCGTCGCCTGGTCATGCTCTGGGCGTACGTCGCCGCCGCCCACGAACACGCGATGCCCCGCGACGCCCACCGCGACACAAACCGCCGCCGCGCCGACTACCTGCGGCACCTGGAACAGATCGGCTACGTCCTGTCCGACGTCGAACAGCTCGTCATCACCCGCGCCTACCCCGACGACAACCCCACCGACCCCAGCACCAGCGACACCGACGACCAGCCAGCCGCCCCCGGGACAGCGCAGTGACCGGCGCAATGCGGTACGCCGCGTGTGAAGGGCGACGCCATGACCCGGACACCGCCGGTCGGTGCCGCCGATGCGGCGCGGCTCAACTGACCGGGTGGATGGTCACCTGGCGCGCCGACGACACCATCCGCGAGCGGTCCTACCGGCACGAAGCCGACGCCCACGCCGACGCCGCCGAACTCCGCGCCGCCGGAATGCCCGACGTCCGCGTGTCGACGTTCACCACCCCGGACCCCGCCTTCATCCAGTGGTGGGACCGACACCGCCAACAGCTCGCCATCTGACCACAACCCACCCGCACGAAACTCGGGGCCAGCGTCGACCGCCGACGCTGGCCCCGTTCGCGTCGTCAGAACAACGACAACGACTCGACCGGGCCTCGAGCCCGGACCGTGACCCGGCTCGGCGCCGGTCGCTCGACCCCGACCGGTCGGCCAGCGACGCGGACCGGCAACTGAGCCGGCTCCGGGAACAAGGGCAGCAGGTCACGCCACGGATCGCCCTCAGCGATGGCCGCCGCGAGCGCCGCCGCCAACGCCTCCGGGGATCGGTCGACCGCACCGGCCAGCGCCGCCTGGATCGCGCGGGACGCGCCGACCTTGCCCCGCACATCGACCCGCCCCGGACGCGGCCCCACGATCCGGCCCCGGCGGACCGCGTCCCGAATGTTCTCCCCCTGGGTGCCGATCCGCACGTGACCCGGATCGGCCCGACAACACAGCCGAACGTCGCAGTCGTGCAGCACCGTCGCCCCGACCGGGATCGGCCCGAACCGCAGCACCGCCGCGATCTGATGCGGCGTCACCATCCGTGGCCCGTCGATCCTGTTCTTGATCGCGATCCGTCCATAGCCATCAGAGCCGACCGCACCGGTCCAGATGTAGCAGGTCGCCGTCCGCAGCAGCCCGTGATGCCACCGGGCAATGTCCATGTCCGACAGCCGCACCGGCCGCCCCTGAGACTTACTCACAACCGACCCCGACCGGTCAGGCCGCGCCGTCGGTCACCGCGTCCGGTGATGCCACGGCATCCACGGCATCACCGGGGATCGGGTCACCGGCCTCCGCAGCCTCCCGCACCGCCCGCCGCACCTCGGCCGCCGTGATCTGCAACAGCTCCGCGATCTGCGCCACCGGCACGTCCTCGGCCCGCAACGCCGCGACCGCCGCCGTGACACGGTCATCGACCGCTGCCCGTTCCCGATCCGCGACCCGCTCAGCCTCGACCATCGCGAGCCGCGCCGCCTCCACCGCTAGGTCCCGCCGCCGATCCACCGCCACCCGCTCGTCGGCCGCCGCCAACCCGGCCGTCACCGCATCCTCGATCCGCCGGTCCCGCTCGGCCCGCTGCGCCCACACCGTCGCCAGCCGCTCCCGCGCCCGCTGCCGCGCCGCAACCTCCGCGTTCGCCACCTTCGCCACCGCCGTCGCCCCTTCGCCACCCGACCCAACCCGGCGTCCGCAGCCTACCGCCCACCGACGCGCCACACACCTCTTGCACCATGGTAACGAATCTATAACGTCTGCTACGCTCCGCCCGTGATGAGCCTGCACAAGCTCTCGGCCGGAGACGGGTACACGTACCTGGTCCGGCAGGTGGCGGCGGGTGATTCGACCGAGCGTGGATTCGACTCACTGGGCGACTACTACTCGGCCAAGGGTGAAACCCCGGGCCGCTGGGTCGGTTCCGGCTTGGCCGGCCTCAACATGTCGCCGGCCGCTATGGCATCGGTCTCCGAGATGCAGATGAAGGCGCTGTTCGGGCTGGGCATCCACCCGGACGCCGACGCGATCGTCCAAGCGAAGATCGCGGCCGGCGCGGGTCCGGCGGCCGCCCAGGCAGCGACGAGATTGGGCGCTGCGTACCGGGTGGTCGAGGGCAACCCGCAGTGGCGTGAGCGGCTGGCCGAGCGGTACCGGGCATGGAACACCGTCCGCGGTCTACCCGAGCGTGACCCGGTCCCAGCGGCCGAGCGAGAACGGATCCGCACTGACACCGCGTTGGAGCTGTTCCGCGAACAGCACGGCCGGGCGCCGCTGCACGACGGAGAGCTCTCCGGGTTCCTGGCCCAGCAGTCACGACTGGAGTCCGCGTCGGTCGCCGGGTTCGACCTGACCTTCTCGCCCGTGAAGTCGGTGTCGAGCCTGTGGGCGGTTGCCGACCCGGCCGTGTCCACGAAGATCGAAGCCGCCCACGACGCGGCCGTGGCCAAGACCTTGGCCCACCTCGAGGCCACCGCCGTCTACACCAGGCTCGGACCGCGGGGGGTCCGTCAGGTCGACGTCACCGGCCTGATCGCCGCCCAGTTCCGGCACCGCGACTCCCGCGCCGGCGATCCAGACCTGCATACCCACGTCGCCATCGCCAACAAGGTGCAAACGCTGGATGGCCGGTGGATGGCCCTGGACGGTCGGATGATCTACCGGGCCGCGGTCACCGCGAGCGAGTTCTACAACACCGCCCTCGAAGCCGAGATCACCGCGTGGATCGGTGGGCGGTTCACCGAGCGGGAGACCGCTCCAGGCAAGCGTCCGATCCGTGAGCTCGCCGGCGTGGACCAGAACTTGATGCGTCGCTGGTCGACCCGCCGGCAGGCGATCGAGGCGGCCACCGGTGATCTGGCCGCCCAGTTCGTCGCCGCGCACGGTCGGGTCCCAACTGCGGTGGAGACGCTGCGGCTGGCCCAGCAGGCGACCCTAGCCACCCGACAGGCCAAACACGAGCCGCGGTCGCTGGCGGAGCAACGTCAGGCCTGGCGCGCCCAGGCTGTGCAGATTCTGGGTGGTGAGCCGCGGCTGATGGCGATGCTCCGCGACGTGCACGCCACCGTCGCGGCCGCCCCGATCACCGCCGAGCTGGTCGACGAACTGGCCGCCGAGACCGTGGCCACCGTGTCGGCCTCCCGGGCCCGATGGCGCAAGGCGAACCTGCACGCCGAAGCCATCCGACAGGTCAGGGCCGCGGGCATCGACCCGGCCCAGGTACTTGAACAAGCACGGTTCGTCACCCACCGGGCCATGTCCCCTGACCACAGCATCGCCATCGGCGCCGACACCGACGTGACCCCCGACGACTGCGTCCCGGCGCACCTGCGCCGCGCGGACGGCAGCAGCCAGTTCCGAGTCGCCGGCGGGCAACAGCTCACCTCCCCGGCAGTGCTGGACGCGGAAAGACGGATCATCGCCACCGCCGGCCAGGTCGGTGCCCGCACCATCTCCATCAGTGACGTCGAGCTGGCAATGCTCGAGTGGTCGGCCAACAACGCCGGCCGCACCCTGAACACCGGCCAGGCGCAAATGGTCCGCGACATCGCCACCAACGGCCGCCGCGTCGCTTTGGCGCTGGCCCCGGCCGGAACCGGCAAGACCACCGTGATGGGCGTGCTGGCCCGGGCCTGGCAGGCCAGCGGCGGCACCGTCATCGGACTGGCCCCCCAGGCGTCGGCCGCCGACGAACTACGCAACGCGCTGCCCGCCGTTGACACCGACACCGTCGACAAGCTCGTTTATGAAATCACCCAGGGCGACCCCCAGCACCGCCCCGAGTGGATCGACCGGATCGGCGCCGCCAGCCTGGTCATCGTCGACGAGGCCGGCCTGGCGTCCACCCGCAACCTGGACACCGCGATCGCGTACGTCACCGGCCGGGGCGGCCGGGTCCTGCTCGTCGGGGACGACCGGCACCGCGCCGCCGCCGGCGCCGGCGGCGTCCTTCGGGACATCGACGCCGCCTACGGCTCGTCCAGCCTGGTCGAGGTCATGCGATTCACCGACCCGACCGAGGGGCAGGCCACCCTCGCCATCCGCGACGGTGACCCCGCCGCCGCCGGCTTCTACACCGACCGGGGCCGCCTGCACGCGGTTACCGCCGACACCGCCGTCGCCACCCTGTACGCCGCGTGGGCCGCCGACATCGCCGCCGGCCGACAGTCCCTGATGATCGCCCCCACCCTCGACCAGGTCGGCCAGCTCAACGTCCTGGCCCGGGCCGCCCGGCTCGCCACGCTCCCCGCCGAAACCCGCAAGGGTCGAGAGCTGATACTGCCCAATGGTGACGTCGTGTCGGCCGGCGACACCTTGATCACCAAGCGCAACGCCCGCAATTTGTCGCTGGGCGGCACCGACTTCGTCCAGAACAACCACCGGTGGACCGTCACCGAGGTCCACCGGGATCGGACCCTGACCGTGTCATTGATCGGCGGCCCCGGCCGCCGGGAAGTCCGCCTCCCCGCCTGGTACGTCGGCGACGGGCACGTGCGCCTCGGGTACGCCGACACCCTCGCCTCGGTGCAGGGCCGCACCGTCGGCGCCGCGGGCCGCATTCAAGGCACCGCGCACGTCCTGATCGACCCGGCCATGACCCGCAACGAGCTCTATGTGGCGCTGTCCCGGGCGGTCACCGCCAACCACGGCTACATCCAGATCGGTGGCGGGATCAACCCCGACCAGGTCCTGACCCCGGACGCCGTACACACCCCGACCGCCGCCGAGGCGTTCGTTGCGATCCTGGCCCGGGACGGATCCGCCCGGTCCGCGACCACCGAGATCCGCGAAGCCACCAACCCGGTCACCGTCCTCGGGCACGCCGCCCCCGCCTACCGAGAGGCGATCGTCGCCGCCGGCGAAGCCATCCTGGGCCCCGAGAAGGTCACCGCCATCGTCGACGGCGCCGAGACCGTCGTCCCCGGCGTCACCACCAAACCGGCGTGGGACACCCTGCGTGGGCACCTGCTCACCATCGCCCTCGCCGATGCCGACCCCGTCGCCCAACTTGCGGCCGCCGCCAATCGCCGCGAGCTGGACACCGCCGTCGACGTCGCCGCCGTCCTGGACTGGCGGCTTGACCACACCGGCAATCACTCCCAGGGCGCCGGTCCCCTGCCCTGGCTGCCCACCGTCCCTGCTGCCGCCGCTGCGCACCCCGAGTTCGGCCCCTACCTGCAGGCGTGGACCCACCGGGTCAACGATCAGGCCACCGCGATCAGCACCACCACCCGGGAATGGACCCCGAACACGGCCCCGCCCTGGGCCGCGCCGTACCTGGCCGACCGAGACCTGGTCGCCACGCTCGCCCTGTGGCGGGCCAGCCTCAGCGTTCCCGACACCGACCTGCGCCCCGCCGGCCCGGTCCCGCCACGACTGGCCGACCGCCACCGCCACCGCCAACTCAGCGACGCCAGCGCCCGCGTCGCCGGCATCCCCGGCGACGGCGCCGACCGGTGGGCCCGCGCCCTGACCGATCTCGGCGTCGACGCCAAGACGATCACCCGCGACGACTACTGGCCCGTCCTCGTCGGCCGGCTCAACCTGGCCGACGCCGCCGGCCAGCGGGTCAACCCGCTCTTGGCCGCCGCCCTGCAGCAGCCCCTGCCCACCGAATCCGTCGCCTCCGCGCTGTGGTGGCGACTGGCCCCGCACCTGGGTGCGATCACGGTGCCAGTCGGGCCCGACCGGCACCGGGTCCGGCCGGCCTGGACCGACCGCCTCGCGCGGCATCTCGGGCAGGAAACGGCAGACCGGATCACCGGCGACCGGCTCTGGCCAGTCTTGGTCGCCGCCGTCGACGCCGCCGCCCGCGAAACCGGCTCCCCTGCCGCACAACTTGTCGACGCCGCCACCGGGATCCTGGCCCCAGCCGTACAGCACCTGCCCGGGCACCAATGGGCCGCCGCCCTGCTCGGGCACGTCACCGACCTCGCCGCCCCCGCTCCACCCCTTGACCCCGACCATGACCGCATCCCACCCGACCCCGCCGACGCCGACCTGATCCCGCCCGCCGACCTGTACCAGGGCGCCCCCGAACCCGACCCCCGCACTGCCGGGCCCGCCGACCAGCACACCCCGCCCAGCGATCAAGTCCCGCTGATCGAAACCACACCCGACCCGCAGACCGAGGCCGAACCCGCCCCCACCGACGCCGAACTGGTCGCCGCCCGCGCCCGCACACAAGCCGCAACCACCGCCGCATGGAACTTCTACCGGCAGCAAGCCCGAGAACCCCAGTCCTGGACGGCCGCCTACCTCGCTGGCCGTGGACTGGACGCCGGTCCCGACGGCCTCGGCTACGCCCCCGCCGGATGGACGAACCTGGTCGATCACCTGCGCGGTCACGGCTACACCGACACCGACCTCCTCGGAGCTGGGCTCGCCCGCACCAGCCGCCGCGGCACCCTCATCGACACCTTCCGCGACCGACTCATCCTGCCCATCCACGACACCAAAGGGAACATCGCCGCTTTCGTCGGCCGCGCCCACCCCAACGCCCCCAGCGGCACACCGAAGTACCTCAACAGCCCCGGAACCGTCCTCTTTGCCAAGAGCCAGCTGCCCTACGGGCTCAACCTCGACGCCGTCGACAAGCTCCGTGCGGGCGCCGAACTCGTCATCGTCGAAGGTCCCCTGGACGCCCTCGCCGTCGCCGCCGCCGCCCGTCACGCCGGACGAGACGCCGTCGCGATCGCCCCGCTCGGCACCGCCCTCACCGCCGGGCAACTGGCCACGATCGACCAGATCGCTCCGCTCGCCGACCGTAAAGTCCTCGTCGCCCTCGACAACGATCCCGCCGGCAACGCGGCAGCCGCCAAGGCCCACCCGCTGCTGGCCACCGCCGGGGTCAGTCAACCCCAGATTCCACGCCTACCCGACGGACTTGACCCCGCCGAACTCATCGCCCGCGACGGCGCCGATGGTCTTGCCAGAGCCCTCGGACAGCGCAAGCCTCTCGCCGACCTGCTTGTTGACAACTACCTCGACCGACTCCGCCTCGACAACACCCCCGGATCTCTTGTCTGGGCCCTCGATGTCATCACCCCCATCATCGCTGCCCTGCCCAGTTCGCAACGTGCCCGGCAAGCCCAACGTGCCGCCCGCCGCATCGGCGTCGACCCCTTCCTCATGCTCGACGCTATCCAACGCCACATCCCTTTCACACCAGCTCCCCTCGGGGCCCTCGGTCTGCCCACCCCACCCCGCCTGCGCACCTACCAACAGGGCCTCGCAGTCATCGACCAGAAACTTGCGCTGCTGCGAGGGTCACCAATCAGCACCCGTGGCGACAACCGCAGCGGCAGACAAGATTCCCGCCGAGATCTCGGGCATGAGTCAGAACGTACGGCCGATAGATCATCTGAACGGTGAGGGAAACGGGCGCTGGCCTGGAAGGTTCCACCGACCCAAACGGCGGCCACGCGTACGGCTGCCCGGCGGACTGCCAACCTCCAGGGAATCGCGCAGAGCGAGCACCTCGGCTGCCAGCTGCACCCCGTAGTGACCGGCGTCAGCGTTCATCGGCTCCATCCCCCTCGAGAAGCTCTCTCGGATGAGGTGGGACCGTAGCGCCTGCCATGACAACGGCGACGCGTCCGCGCTCGGAAGATGAAATCACTCAGGGCGGCCTGCCGGCGGTCGACCGGTGATCGGGGGGAGGCCGGGGCCATCGCTCGGCGTGACCAGCCAGCGCGGGTCGAACTGCCCCGCGAAGGCCTCAGCAGCCTCCCGAGTGCCGAAGGCACACCGTCGGACGGGGCTTCCCGGGTCAGATGCGATCCACACAGTGGCCATGGTGCCATTATCTTGCACTCATATCGAACGTATGTACCTTCACGATGTGGCGATGCTGACGGAAGCGCCTCCCCCGTGTCCGCAAGGACACACCTACCGGCCGGACACGTACATCGTGGGCTGGGACCCCTGCCTGTGCGTGGCCGGTCGGACGGGCCACCGCACCTACTACTGCATCCTCGACGACACGCTGCAGGTCGTCCCGCCATGCGCGCGTACCGCGTGCAGTTCGTTGGCCAAGGGCATCACCGGGCCGAGCCACCCGTACGATCAGCAGAACCGGCTGCAGAGCGTGTGAATGATCGACGCGCTGATCGCGGACGGTCACGCCGCGGCATCCGCGCGAACCCGCAAAGAGCAGTAGTCATCCGCTCCTCACGCACGTCGGTCATGACCGGTAGCGGCGAGTTGCACGGTCGATGAGACATCGCCGCATGGACCGAGGACTGTTGTCGTCGACCTCGAGCCCCCGGGTATCGGACTGGTACAGGGGCTCGGCGGATGATTTGGGGCGCAACGAGGATCGCGGCGCTAGGGTCCGCCGACGACAGAGCTGTCCGTCAAGCCGAAGAAGGCCAAACGTTTCCACGAGCGCCCGTCAATCTCGGCCCCTTGAGTGAGGTAATACTCCGCGAGCGCGCGGTTCGCGGGATTGAGAATGACGGTTGTTGACGAGCTGACCCACTCGGTTCGCAGGCGCTCCAGGAGTTGGCGGCCTTCGCCGGGAACGCCCGCGCGGACGAAAGAGGTCATGGCAAGTGTGGGGCGCCCGGTCTGCGTGGCGAGTTCGGTTCGGCGTCGGTTGAGCGTCCGCAGTTCCGGGGAACGGGCGAGCTTGTAAATCAAGAAGACGAGATGCACGAGCAGCGGGCCGCAGAGGATCGACAGGGTCACCGCGGCGACGACGTTTTCATTCCTAATCGGGAGGACGCCGGCCAAGGGCACGGCCAACCCAACTACGACGATGCAATAGGTCACGGTGACCGCCAAGGCCAGGGCCAGCAAGCCGGGGCTGGGGCGTGCCGACCGCCCGTCGTGCAAGGTCATCGACGCGCCGCCGAGGCGGCGGATCCGGGACGCATTGGTGGCTACGTTCGCCAGCTCGACCACCCATACCCACGGGGCGAGGAGCACGCCGAAGGCTGACCGGTTGCCGCTGAGCAGGTTGAAGGATCTGGCCCGCCGCCAGGCGATGCGGCTTGCCTCCCGCGGCCCCCCGGCGCCAGATAGCACTCTGGGTCGGACGGCGGTGCTCATCGGCTGGGCGCAGGCACCTGTACCGGATCGGGTTGCCGGGGCGGTAGGACGTGGCGGACCGACCGGAATGATCTCGACCCGGCGCGCTGCTTCTCCGATGTCTGCCATGGTGGGGGTCATTCTCCTTCGGTCGAGGGGTGATGACGATCGGCCAGACCCCGCGGCGGGCGTCGAGAGACAGTCGACTTCCGTCCCCGAGCGACCTGAAGCGACGATCCGCGACATCCCGTCGGACGATCCTGTCCCCAGGGGTACTTCAGGCAGGCCGCCCGGGGCCGCGAGCGGTCACCGACCCCGGTCCCGCTCGGGGTCAGCGGACCGTTCGGGGATGGGCTCCGGCCGCCGGGCCGGGGCAGTGTCCGGGAATCGATGGCTGTAGGCGACCCGGAGCTGACGGACGCTGCTGTCGGTGCGTGCCAACCGTTCCAGGTAGGCGACCAACCGCTCGGCCACTGGGGTTCCCAACTCAGAAGCGGCGCGGACCGGGCCGGACAGGGTGGCCGGGGCTCGGGAATCGGCCACCTGCGGCGAGTTCGGATCGTAGGTCTGTTCCGGGGCCATCAGGTCCTCCTGACGATGACGAGGGATAAGCAGGCAGTGCTGAGGGATCGGCCCCGTGCCGGCTGATGGATCACCGGGTGGCGCCGTGGCGGGGCCCGGTATTGGTGCTCAGTAGTAGTCGCGGTCCCGGCTGTCGTAGCCGCGGTAGTCGTAGTAACGGCGGTCGACGTAGGTGTCGATGTCGCGGCGCTGCTGGTCGATCGCGTCCTGCAAGTCGCGTCGTTGCTGAAGAAGGCTCGTCTCGGCGTCCTGGCGTTGTTGCTGGTGCGCGGCGTGGGCGTCGGCCTCTCGGATGAGGCGAAGCTCGTAGCCGGAATCGGCGTCGCCATCATCGGGGCGGCCGAACAGGCGCTGGAACAGGCTCATCGGGTGGTCGTTCCGGTGGGTGCGGCGCCGGGCCGAGGCCCGGCGGAGGTGGTGCGCTTCTTGCGGGGGGAGGGTCGGGGTGGGCTGAACGTCCTGGTTCGCTGCAGTCGCCAGTCGGTGCCGCCGCCGGCGCGGGACCGCTGTTGCCACTGCTGGTGACTGCTCTGGTCGAGGGCGGGGTCGGCGGTGCAGTCCTGGTTGCACCGGGTGCCGGCCAGCCAGGTCGGCCAGCGGGCGATGGCCCGGTGCAGTTGGTCGTGCCAAACCGGTCCGGCGTCGTAGGAGCCCTCGTCGGACCAGACGTTGCACCAGGACACGTAGAACGCGGCCAGCTCTTCGGCCAGTCCGTCGTGCCGTTCCCAGCAGGCGGGCACGACGTCATGGAGGTGGTAGGTGGCCACCGCCCACGACACCCAGGTGGCCAGTTCGGCGTGCGCGGCCTCGATCACCTTCGGCGGATGCCGCTCATACCGGTACCGGTGGTACCGGCCCGGCCCCCGACCGGCGGCGTCGTCCCGGTCGGCCGTGACGATCTGGTGGAGGGAGGCGACCTGGTCGGTCAGTTCGGCCAACCGGTGCATCGACTCGGCCAGCAGCTCGTCCGCCGTGTTGCCCCACGGGATCTCGTCGGGCCCGGCCCCATGGTGAGCAGGGACGGCGGTCAGGTCGGGTCGGGTCCGCCTGTCGGCGGGCGGTGCCCAGTCGTCGTCGGGTATCCAGTCGTCGTCGGGTGGTTCCGGGGGGTCCGGCGGTTGATCGGTCACGGCCGTCCACCGGCCAGATGCAGACCGAACCGGCGCGCCTCGTCGTAGGTCTGCACGGCCCGCTGGATCTGGTGGGCGTCGTCGCGCTGCCACCACGGGGTCAACGCGACCTCGATGGGCGGGGTCTGGGCGGCCATCACGATCCCCCGTCCCGGAGCGACGTTGCGAATATCGGCGACGGTTCGGTTGGGTTGCCTGCGGCTGCCGACCGAGGACATGCTGCCGCCGGCGTCGCGAGAGACCGTGGCGACCTCAATGTCGCCGAAGGCTTCGGCCACGTCCCTGGTGTCGGGGCCACCTTCTCCGCCGCCGACCAGCATTCGCAACCCGGCCGCGGTCCAGATGGCCTCACCGTTGTCCCGGCCGAAGGCGCCGCGGAGCAGGTTGCGGCCCTGTACGACCATGTGCGAGCTGATCCCCCAGCCGCGGGAGTCGGCAAGCACGGTCTCCCAATCCGGCAGTCGGCAGGTGTTGGTCGCCTCGTCGGCAATGAGCGGTAGCGGCGGGTCGAGCCGGCCGCCCGCGGAGGCCGAGGCGTTGATGCGGGCCGCGTCCAGGATGGCCGACACCAGCAGGGTCACGATCCGGGTGGTGCCGGGCAGCATCTTGTGATGACTGAGCAGGTACAGGCTGTCCCGGCCGTGCAACGTCCAGTGGTTGGCGTCGAAGGACTCGGATGGTCGGTGACCCAGGATTGCCAGCATCCGCGGCGTGGACATGCCGTCGAAGGCGGCCCGCACCGACAGGTAGGAGCCTTCACGCTGCCGATCAGGGGTGGCCCGGACGGCGGCTAGCTCGTCGGCGTACTGATCGTGGCCACCGCAGGACCGGATCAACTGTTCCGGCCGCTTATCCAACGGGTTGTACACCCAGCCCAGTAGGGTTCGCAGGTCGCAGTCGGCCAGGCCCGCCGCGTGCAGCAGGGCCCGCACGACCCGGCGGCCGTCGGCGGCGAAGTCCGCGTGCGGGTCCGGGCCATCGCCGCGGTCGGTGAGCACCGCGGTGCGGGCGTCGGCCATGTCGGGGTCATCGCAGCCCTGGATCGGGGTCCATCGCAGCGACGGGAACATGCCACCGGAGAGCCCCAACGGGTCGAACGTGCGCAGTCCCCCACGGTCGGCGGCGGCCTGCCAGGTGTGCCGCAGGATGTCGGCCTTCGTGCTGGACACGACCTGCCGGTCGGCCCAGTCCAGCACCGCCGGGACGACCACCGACATCGTCTTGCTGGCCCCGGACAGACCGCACGTGATCGAAGAGATCTCGATGGGTCGGTGAATGGGTTGCTCGGTGACGATCGAGCGGCCCAGGTAACTGCCCAGCTGCGCGGGCGCCAGATCCCGCGGGTGAGTTCGGGCGGCCAGCTGCGGCCGTATCGCCTTGGCCTGGTCGCGTAGACCCGGCACGGTCAACCACTGTTCCTGCGCGGCGGTGGCCATCCCCGGCGCCGACCGGGGCCGGCGGGACAGCATGGCGACGACGCCGCCCGCGACCGCGGCCCACCCACCGACGGCCAGGGCCAGGGCCAGGATCCAGACCAACCAGGCGGGTGGGTGCCCATCGACGGCCGGCCACCCCACGGTCGGATTACCCGGGTCGGTGAAGATGCCGAGCACGCCGGCCCACCAGCCCGGATCCGGCCAGCCCCGCCCGGTGAGCAGATAGGCAAGCTTTCCGCCGAGCAGCACAGCCACCAGCAGGACCGTGCCGGCGACACCCAGCACCGCCAGCATGACCCAGGACTGCGACGACTCGGCGGCGGTGACCTGACGGCTGCGGGCGGCGGACGAGGCTGACCCCGGCCGGGTCTTGGCCAGCAGATCGCGGATCATGCGGCGCCGCCGATCATGCTCTGTTCCAGCAAGGCTTCCCACTCGTCGTCGCTGATGTCGTCGACGCCGGCGATCGCCTTCATCCGCGAATCGGTATCCACGATGGGCTTTTCGACCGACGACAGCCGGTGTTTGACGACGGTGGTGTGGCTGCTACCGACCTTCCACAGGCCCACCCCAACCTTGAGATACCGCAGCAGGTCGGCCTGCACGTCGGTCAGGTTCATCAGCTCGGCGGCCGCGGTCAGGGCGATCTCTCCGCTTTGCCGGTAGGCGATCTTGATGCCGGTGTCGTCCAGCAGGCCGTGGGCCAGGTTGCGTCGTTCGGAGCCGGCGTCGCCGATCGCGTTCTGGTCGGTGAACCTGTGGAACGCGATCCAGTTGCTGATACCGAACCACCGCGCGAGCTTCCACTGCTCCTGGTAGCGGCGCAGCAGCGGCAGGTACCGCATGGTCATCCACGCCTCGTCGTAGCCGATGATCCGGCGGGGCGCGTCGGGATGCATCAGTTCGGCCTCCATCGCCGACTGCGCGCACACCATCGCCAAAACGGTGTCCTGCTCGTTGGTGCGGATCTGCGAAAGATCGACAACCGTTCCCGGGGAACGAAAGTCAAACGCAGTGTTGCGGTCGTCGGTGGTGTCGAACATGCCGCGCAGCGAACCGGACAGCATCCTGGATAGCTCCAGCCGCACGTCAGTGCTCTGAGCGTGCACCTCCGCGCTGTCCAAACCGAGCGCAGCGGCCCGATCCCGCCACCGGGCCGGGTCGACCAACTGCGCCAGCAGAGTCGGCAACGACACCGGCGCAGGGCCAGCGTTGGCCGGCTCGTCGGCGCCGGTCGCCGCGTCCAACGCCCACTCCAGCACCGATCGCTCCACCGGCAGCAGCGGCCGGTGCAGGGAGACCTCCAGGATCCCGTCCAACAACTCAAGGCGGCGAGAACGGTTGCCCGCCATGAACTCCTCATCGTTCTGACCGGGGTGACGGCGGACCTCGACCAGGGGGTTCATCCGGACGAGCTGGCCGGGACCAAGGCGCAGCGGTTCCACTCCCAGCACCTTCATCAACGGCTCGTACTCAGGCTTGACCTGCACCCAGGAGAACCCGATCCCGAACACCAGCAGCCGCAAGATCACCGACTTCATCAAAGCCGACTTGCCGCAGCCGATCTCACCGATCAGCGAGATGTTGGGAGAGCTGATCACCCCGGCCCCGTACAGCTCGAACGGGTCGAACAGGAAGGACGCCATCGACATCAGATCGGAGCCGATGTACGCGCCGGGCACCCCCAGGCCGGGATCCATGATCCACGGGTAGACCGCTTTGAGCATCCGAGACGGCGCGGTGTGCGCTTGCAGCCGCATTCGTCCCCACAGCCGGCCGGCGCCAGGGCCTGTGGCGCCATGTCGGGTGCGGCTGGTGCCCTGCACCAACAGCTCCAGGCGGCGCTGATCGGCCTTGTCCTGTGCTTCTTGGGCGGCGGCCGCCGCGGCGGCCTGCCGGTGCGCCGCCCGCCGCTGGATTTCCTGGGTGACCGACGTGCCCGGCACCGCCCGCAGCAGGCCCAGATGCTTGCGTTGGGTTGCGGTCATACCCCCGCCACCCCCCGCATCGGGGCGAGCCCACGGGCCAACGGCAACGCCGAGGCGAAGAACGCCTGGTCCTGCTCCCCGTACAGGACCACCGACTGGCAGCGGGCCCGGGTCAGCTGCCGTCGCGCCGCCAGGGTCTGCCGCGTCAACGTCGCCTCGTCCGGGGCGGTGATCGTCAGGAACAGGCTGAACCGGAAGATCCCGTCCCCGGCCGCCTGAGCCTCGTCCTGGTCGGCTGCGGCCGCCCGCTCCTTCCGCAGCCGCGCCGAGTCCGGCCGCCCGAGCTTGCGGTTCTGGGTGGCGCTGCTGTCGGCGCGTAGCGCCTGCCGCTCGGCCGACGCGGCCGCCTTGACCTCACCGAGGGGTTCGGCGACCAAGGATAGGGTCCGGCGAAATCCTGACTGCTGCAGCACCGGTGCCAGCCAGTTGGATCCGACCGGTCGGCGCGGCAGTTCGTGCACCCACACCGTCCGCGAGACCGACGAGTCGTGCCGGAAGGACTTCCACGACCGTTCCGTCGCGGCCGGCCCCGCCAAACGGGGGTCCAGCTCGGACATCTGCCCGCCCAGGATGTCGTGCAGCGGAAGAGATTCGGGGTCGAACTGGGTCTTGAGGACCGCCGCGTACTGCCCTGGTCGCAGCCACCCCTGGGTGGTGATCTGGGCGTCCCGCACGCCTCGCTCCAGGTCCAGCAGCCGTTCCAGGACGATCACCCCGATCGCGGTGTCCCGATCCGCCGACCCGGACGAGAGCTGACCGATTTCCTGGCCCAGTCGGCGCAGGTCGAACGCGACCGTCACGTACACCTCGTGGCGGTGCGCCGACGGCGCCGCCTGACTGATCAGTTCCTGGGTGGCCTCCCACGGCGGCCCGGACCGGACCATGGCCCGCTCCCGCACATGGCGGGCCGCCACGTTCACCACGTCCGGTGCGGTGCGAGCCAGCAGCTGCCAGCGGCTGACCGCAGCCCCCTCACTGCAGAACCCGTTCATGACCGCTTCCCAGTCATCCAGTCGTAGGTCCTGCTCTGCGCTGCCCTCCAACATCACCGATTGCCCGAACGTCAGAAGAGTCGCGCAGGCCACCTTCTCGTGATCATTGACCAGCAGCCCGACCTGCGAGCGGCCGTCTGGGGTCGGCACCGCAACCGACCGGTAGTGCACCAGATCGCCGGGCAGATCCATCGCGTAGGCCAACGAGGACGGTGAGAACACCGCTCCCCGGAACACGCCGCGGCGTGTGATCCGGTCCCCCACCACCGTCAGCATGGGCACGAGATACGCCGTCAGCGGGCGGCCCCCGAACCGGGGAAACGGGATCGCTGCCACCAGCAGCGCCACCGCTAGCAAGCCGAACAGCCACCACTTGGACACCCACGCCAGCTGCACCCCGAGGTAGGCGATCAGCAACGCGGCCGCGAAGAACGCCAAGTCGACCAGACCGAATCGGCCCAACAGGCCCGCCGTTGGCCGCGGCGGATACGTGTACTGCCGATGACCCATCGAACTTCTCCTCACACCAACCGCGGCGACCGTGGGGTCGAGCGCGGGCGTCGACCGGAGCCCGGCGACGACTTCTGATCAGGGATGACCGGCTGCGGCGACGGGGCAGCCGGCGTCGATGACGGGTCCGGCGACGTCGGCGCAGCGTCAGATGACGGACTTGTCGGGGTCGCGACGGTCCCGGTCGGGACGGGGGTCACGGAACCCGACCCGGCTCCGCCGGAGGAACCTGCATCCGCTGCACCCGCTGCTTGTGGCGCGGCCGCCGCGCCGCCTGTCGCACTGGACGCCGCCCGCAGGGATGGTCCCGGACCGGCCGCTGCGGCGCCGGCATCTGCCGGCTGGCCTCCTGGCGCACGTGGGTCGGTCCCTTGCGGTGATGCTGTGGCATCACCAGCACCGCTATCGAACGCTTCGTTCTCATCACTGCCCGCCGGGTTCACCCCCGAAGGGCCACGACCGCGGGCCGCAGCCAGCGGCCCCGGGCCCAGGCCCCGGCCCGTCGATCCGCGCGGACTGGACCCCGAAGAAGCCGGGGCTGCGGGGTTGGTTCCTGCTCCACCGGTCGGCGCCCCTGGCTCCTGCCCGGCTCCTCCTGACCGGCCAGCGGCGGGCGCCGCACCGCCAGCGGTGCCCCGGTTTGCTCCGGACTCGGCGCTGCCGTCCCCGTCGGGGTGCTGGTCCTCTTGCTCGTCACCCGGCGTGGACTGACCGTTCCCGGAGCCGGCCCCCGCGGAATCCAAGTTGCTCAGGTTGTTCGCCATCGTGGCCAACGCGGCCTTGGAGCCACCGCCGGCCGCCGATCCACCCGCAGCACCAGCTCCAGCATCGCCAGTGCCAACCCCAGCACCTGAGACCGCGCCGGCCGCAGCGGACATCGTTGCCTTACCCAACTTCTCGGTCAGACCCATCGCGATGGAGTCGCTGATCCTCGAGGCGTGACCGACGCTGAACGACATCAACCCGCTCAGCAGCCACGGTGTCGTCGGCAGCATGATCATCAACGCCAGACCCAGCAGAACACCGAAGAACTGCTGCCCGAAGTTCTGGGTGGAGTTCTGCGCGGTCGGCATGATCAGGTTCATCGCGAGCAAGGTCATGGCGACCATGAAGAACTTGCACCAGGCCAGCGACAACAGACGGATGAACCAGCGCTGCATCCAGTGCGAGGTGGCCTGGTGGGCCTGCCCGGCCGCGCCGACAGTGCCGAACAGGGCGTGCCCGATGGTGGCCGGTGCTTGAAAGACCAGGACGATGGCCGTGCCGATGAGCCCGAAGATCAGCAGGATCGCGGCGACGAACGCCACCGGCGAGTAAAGATCGGTGATCGCCGCGGTGAAATTCGAGGTGGTCACCTTGTGCACGTAGGCCTCGATGAGCGCCTTGGTGGCCTGATTGGCCAGCTCCAGCATCATCCAGGCGATGATCCCGACGACCTGAATTCCGACCACGGCCTTGACGGCTCCGATGATCGACCCGGCCAGCCTGCCCCGTTTCCAGGCCATCACCAGCCCGGCGAGCCAGATCAGGAACGCCAGACCCATCATGATTCCGGAGATCAGGTTGTAAAGGTCGACGAATCCGCCGCCCAACAAGTTCGGGGTGGTCTGGTCGATCAGGTAGCCGATGATCTTGCCCCACAGCCACACCGCGCCGGCGACGGCGAAGGCCACCACTTGGTCCATGCCCTTCTTGGCCGCCCAGTCGATGGCATCGCCGAGCTTCCCGAGCAGAAATCCCAGGGCGGAGATGACCCAGCCTCCGCCGATCCAGACGAGCACACCGCCGGCGGCGACCAGGAACTCGCCCACCCGATCGGCCAGGCTGGTGTTCATCTCGAGCCAGTGGTTCATGCCGTTGAGGTGGCGTTGCACCGCGGTGTTCCAGGCCTGGCAGCGGGCCCGGTCGGCGGCCGCAGCGACATCGCAGTTCACCCAGAACGCCCGCGAGCACAAGTAGGACTTCTGGTTGTCCCCCGCGCACACCGTCAGCGGGTCGACGGCGTCCAGGACATCGGCCGGGTCTCCCGGTTGTTCGAACGCCGCCCGCTGGATCGTTTGCAGCGACGTCGGGTCCGGCCGCGACACCCACGTGAACCCCCACGGTGAGGAGTCATCGCTGGTGGTCCAGGCCTTCAGATCATCAGCGCAGGTATCGGACGGCATCTCGTAGGCGGCGTTGCCGTTGGGGAAGACCGCATCTGCCGCCCCGATCTCGGCGATGGCGTTGTCGTCGATCAGGTCGGGAGCCTTCTGCTGCAGGTCCCGCATGATCTCCCGGCGCACCGCCGACTCCCGTTGGAAGAATGCGTTGATGTAGCCGGCGACGTTGCCGCCGCGGCCGGCACACGGGCCCTGGGTGAACCAGGGCGCGGAGCTGAATGCCTGCGTGCCGTTGACCAGATGCTGCAGGTCCACCGGCCAGGCAGAAACGGCGGCTGTGTCGGAGTTCTCGGCAACCGTGGGCGCGGCCCCGGCCGGGACGGCCGAGGTGCTCAACAGACCCGCCACCAGCAGCAGCACCGCGACCGCTCGCCCGGCTCGGGAGCCGGTCAAGCTGAATGCCACGCGCACGCGGCTCACCCCGTGAACACGGTGATGACCCCCGGCAGCGGGGTCTGATCACCGGTGGCGATGGCGGTGTCCGGGGTGGGTCCGGAGCTGTAGGTGACGTCGTCGACTTTCCAATCCGAGGATTCCCACACCAGTCGCACCGTGAACGTCGCCCACTGGGTCAGCGTGACCGGCTGCGGGTTTCTCGCCCCGTATACGGCGCCCGCCCACACGGTGACCGTCGCGGTGTTCTCATCGACCGAGCCCGCCGTCACCGACAGCGGGGTCAGTTGTTGGCCCAGCCCAGGATCGGCGGCCCGGGACGGGCCTGGCATCGCCCGGGCAGCGTCCGTGGCTGTCGTTGCCAGCGACGTCGCGGTGATCGTCGCCGGGTCCAGCCCGCCGACCGACGCCGTGTAGCAGACCTGCAGGAAATTCACCGCGGCTGCGGCCGCCCCCGCCTTGTCCCGGGTGTACCCGGCGGGCACTCCGTCGACGAGCACCGTCGGCCCGTGCGACGAACGGATCACCGGTGCTCCCGCGGCGTCGCTCGAAGGACCCGCCGACCAGCGACCGGTCAGGAACATCCCCCCAGCCAGCACGATGACGGCGACCAAGCCGGCCAGCCAGCGGATCGCTCGGCGGCTGCCGGTCCCGGTGACCGGGGTGTAGTCCGGGCGGTTCATCTGGTCATCAGCCAGTTCCAGAACAGGCCCGCCGACCCGAGAATGGCGCCGACGAAGATGGCACGCACGATCGTCGTCTTGGCCTCTTCCAGGATGTGGCGGCCGCCGATCTTGTGGCCGAATGCCCACATGATCAGACCGGTCAGGAACGCCAGGAACGCGGCGCCGTAGCCGACGTACAACAGAATGTTGGCGAGGGTCTTCCAGATGTCGAGCTGGGTCAACCCCTCGTTGGACGGCTTGAACTGGGTCCAGTCGATGCCGCTGCTGTTCGTGCCGCTCCCCGTCGGCGTGCCGCCGCTGGTCACCGCGACGGTCGGCGTGCCGCCGCCGGTCGGCGCGAGGGCCGGTGCGTCCTGGCCGGGGCCGATGCCGTTCTGATCTTCAGGGTCCATGGGTATCCCCCTATGCGGTTCGAGCTCGTTGAATGGGTCGCAGCAGGTCGCTACGGCTGCCAGTGGGCCGGGTCAACGACCGGCACGGCGGGCTGCGGGCGTCAGGCCGGAAGGGACAGCGAGGGCCGGTCCTGCTCGGCCAATCCGGCGACCAGCGCGGTCACCGAACCCGCCAGGTCCTTGCGCCAGCCGCTGGCCGGTATCGGGCACGCCCGCAGCTCCCGGCTCTTCGGGACGACAACGACGCCGTCGCCGGCGGTCTGAGCCAGTCGCTGAGCGGCGCGCAGCGCCGCAGGGCGGGCCCCTTCCGCGTCGGTCAGCACCAGCAGCGGCCGCCTCGCCAGGCCCTCGGCGTCCAGGTCGGTCAGCGCCGCCAGCGCGGCGGTCACCCCGGTGCTGTCCGCGCGGGCGATCATCACCGCCGGGCCGGGATGACCGACAAGGAGCTGCCGGACGTCGTCGTGGGCGACCAGGCCCAGATCCGTGACCATCGCGATCCGAGTCGGGATCCGAGGCGCTATCTGATCCCACAGGGGTGTGCCCGTCTGCACCACGCGGGTGCCGGACGGTCCGGCGGGCAGCAGTGTCAGGTCCGGTTGCTGTGTCGGGTCCTGCGGTAGCCAGTCGGCCGCCGACACCCGCTCGGCCGATGTCCCACACACCAGATGGGTCAGCGACGCGGCCATCCCCCGGCCGATGTCCACCGCCAGCGTCGGGCGCGCCGCTCCCATCACACCGGCCAACAACGCGGCGACCCGGGTGCCTTCCACCCCCACGCCCGGCGCCGAGCACACCATGACCCGCGGCGGCTCGGGAGCGGTCAACCAGGCCCAGCCGACGTCGGCGGCGGCGCCGACGAAGCCGGCCGGGGCGAGCCGCCCCGACCCAGCTGACATCGACGTCGCCGGCGTGACCGGGGCCGCCGTCGGCGGTCGTTGGGTCTTCGTCCGGGGTGTCGTCCATCGAGCAATCCACCGGGGGCCGGACGGCGCCGGAAGGGCCTCGTCGTCGACCGGCGGCGCCGCAGCGGCCAGGTCCTCACCGGAAGCCAGCAACGCCGGTGGAGTGTCGACGCCGGTCACCGGATGACGGGGTCGTTGTGCGTGAACCGCCAGGGCGGCCTGGAGCGCCTGCTGCAGCTCGGCCACCGTCAGCAGCCGACCGGTGGCCGGGTCGACGTCGTCGCCGGCCAGAATCGACACATCTTGGCCGGGTCGGCCCACCTCGGGCAGTCGCCTACCCACGACGGCACCTAGGGCGCCTGCGAACGGTCGGTG
>DATDBV010000424.1:0-4665 GCA_036524715.1 Nakamurella sp.
GTGTTCGGAGACCTGCGTGGGCCGGCTGCGGTACCTGGGCCTGCTGCTCTACGACGCGGACAAGGTGCTCGAGGCGGCGGCCACCGAGCGCGAGCAGGACCTGTACCAGGCCCAGTTGGATCTGCTGCTCGATCCGTTCGACCCCGCCGTGGCCGCCGCCGCGAAGGCGAACGGGATCTCCGACGAGTGGTTGGAGGCGGCCCGCCAGTCGCCGGTGTACGCGCTGATCAAGCAATACCGTGTTGCGCTGCCGCTGCACCCGGAATACCGCACCATGCCGATGGTCTGGTACGTGCCGCCGCTGTCGCCGGTGGTCGACGCGATCAGCCGGGAGGCGCACGACGGCGAGAACGTGGACAACCTGTTCGGTGCGATCTCGGCGTTGCGCATCCCCATCGAGTACCTGGCCGGGCTATTCACGGCCGGCGACACCGCGCCCGTCGACCGGGTGCTGCGCACCCTGGCCGCGATGCGCGCGTACATGCGCGACCACAACCTCGGCCGGGACGCCGACCCGTCGATCCCGGCGTCGGTAGGCATGAGCGAGGAGACGATGTACGAGCTGTACCGGCTGCTGGCGATCGCCAAATACGAGCAGCGGTACGTCATCCCGACCGCGTATGCCGCGCAGGGGCACCGGCTGGAGGAGTCGGTGACCGACTGCGCGCTGGACTTCGACGGCGGGCCGGGCATGTACGAGTCTGGTCCGTTCGGCGAGGCCAGCGGCGCGCCGGTGCCCGTCGCGGTGGAGACGTTCCAGGCCCT
Source organism: Nakamurella sp. (assembly GCA_036524715.1). Taxonomy (GTDB): domain Bacteria; phylum Actinomycetota; class Actinomycetes; order Mycobacteriales; family Nakamurellaceae; genus Nakamurella. The sequence goes on from DATDBV010000424.1 coordinate 766, forward strand.
GCGGGAACGGCAGACCACCGAGGACCTCGGCGTCCGCGGCGGCCACCGGTCCCGGGTGAACCTGCTCAACTGGGACGGCAAGGGCACCCCGGATTCGATGTTCACGCCGCGACCCGGCTCGCCCAGGGCGAACGGGGGCGGGGGATGAGATTCCGTCGACGCCCCCCGGAGCGGACCGTCGACCGGCGGGTGGTGTGGCAGGCCGCGTCGCTGCTGCTGGCCTACCCGGACGAGTCGTTCGCCCAGCGGCTGGAACTGGTCCGGGCCGCCGCCGCCGACCTGCCGGGGAGGGAGGGCGTGCTGCTGGCCGACTGCGCGGGCCGGCTGGCCGCGCTGGATCCGGTGCCGGCGGCCATCTCGTACGTCGACACCTTCGACTGGCGCCGCCGCCGCACCCTTTTCCTGACCTACTACACCGCGGGCGACACCCGCGGCCGCGGCGTCGCCCTGCTGGAGTTCGCCACCGCGTACCGGGCCGCCGGCGCAATCCCGCCGGCGGGGGAGTTGCCCGATCATCTGACCGTGGTGCTGGAGTTCGCCGCGACGGTCGACCCCGACGCCGGGTTCGGTTTGCTGGCCGCGCACCGGACATCCATCGATCTGCTGCTCCAAGGGCTGCGGAAGATGGACTCGCCGTACGCGGGCGTCGTCGAGGCGGTGGCGCTGACGTTGCCGGCGCCGACCGAGAGCGACCTGGTCAAGGCCCGGCGGCTGGCCATGCAGGGTCCGCCGGTCGAGGCGGTCGGGCTGGACCCGTACCCGACGGCCGGTGCGATTCCCGGCCGGGGCGGGCGCTCCGGTCCGGTCGACCTCCAGCTGACCCCGAGAGTCCCGGCCGGAAAGGGATCGTCATGACGTTGTTCTGGTCCATCGTGCCGTACGTGACGATCGCGATCCTGGTCGTCGGGCTGTGGTGGCGCTACCGCTACGACAAGTTCGGGTGGACCACGCGGTCGTCCCAGCTGTACGAGAGCCGGCTGCTGCGCGTCGGCAGCCCGCTGTTCCACTTCGGGATCCTGGTGGTGATCATCGGGCACGTCATCGGGCTCGTCATCCCCGAGAGCTGGACCCACGCCGTCGGTCTGAGCGAGACCGCCTACCACGTCCAGGCCGTGCTGCTCGGCACGATCGCCGGGATCTGCACATTGGCCGGGGTGATCATCCTGGTCTACCGCCGCCGCACCAAGGGTCCGGTATTCATGGCCACCACCCGCAACGACAAGCTGATGTACCTGGTGCTGGTCCTGGCGATCGTCGCCGGGCTGGCCACCACCGTTGTCGGCTCGGGCATCATCGGCGAGCCCTACAACTACCGGGAGACGGTCGCGGTCTGGTTCCGGTCGATCTTCATCCTCCAGCCGGACGGCGCGGCCATGGCCGGCGCCCCCTTCAGTTACCAACTGCACGCGATCATCGGCTTGGTGCTGTTCGCCCTCTGGCCGTTCACCCGGCTGGTGCATGCCTTCAGCGCGCCCGTGGCATACCTCTTCCGCCCGTACATCGTCTACCGATCCCGCGACGCCGGCCGACCCGGCGATCCGGTGGGCTCGCGACCGAAGCGCCGTGGGTGGTGACGCCGTGTGCAGTTACTGCGGCTGCCGCAACATTCCGATGATCGCCAAGCTCACCGCGGAGCACGAGGACGTCGCCGCCTGCGCGTACCAACTCACGGCGGCGCACCGGGACGACGACGTGGACGCCGCCCGGGCGGCCGCACTGGAGCTGGCCGGCAAGCTCCACCCGCACACCCGCCGGGAGGAGAACGGTGTCTTCGCCGAGCTGAAGAAGGACGACCTGTTCACCGAACACATCGAGGAGCTTTGTGCGGAGCACGACGAACTCGACCGGCACATCGACGCGATCGTGGCCGGTGACATTTCGATGGTGCCGAATCTGGTCCTGCTGCTCAAGAGTCACATCGACCGGGAGGAGAACGGCCTGTTCCCGTCCGCGCTGGCATACCTGACCGACGACCAGTGGGAGACGATCCACTCGCCGACACTGATGCAGGACTGACCGGGATGCCGGACCGACGCGGCACGGGGTCAGACGGTCGGGCGGCGAACGCCTCCGCGCCCCGGGCCGAGGCGCGTCCGGGTCAAGCCGGGTAGCGACCAGGCAGGCCAGGGTGCCGTCTTGCACGAGAGTGCGGACCGCCTCCAGGTCCGGGCCGATCGGGTCGTCCGCCACCCCGCGTCGGGACGAGGCGGCGGATGGCGGCGTGCGCCTCCCCGGTGCCGACCCCGGGACGCAGCGGCGCATGAAAGTCCAGGGCCTGGGCGGCGCACAGGAGCTCGACGGCCAGGATGTGACCGGCGTTCCACCCGGCGGGCCTTGATCGCGGCCGTCGTGGCCTGCTGACGTGATCCTCCTGCCCCGCGCAGGTGGAGACCGTATGCACGGTGGCCGGCGCGGCGTGCGCCCGGTTCTCGGCGGCCAGCGCGGCCGCCACGTAGGGCGGGATCATGAACCCGGAGCCGGGCCCGGACCCCGCAACCAGGAACGGCGGCAGCTCGCTCAGGTGACTGTTGGTGACCCGGTCCGAGCGGGCCTGCGACATCGTGCTCAGCTCGGCGATCGCGATCGCGAGACAGTCCAGAGCGGTGGCCACCGGCGCGCCGTGCCCGTTGCCGCCGGGCAGCGCCTGGAGTTCACCGCCCTCGGGACCGTCCACCGGAACGAAAACCGGATTGTCGGTCACCGAGTTGATCTCGCACTCCAGGACGGCGACGACGTAGTCGAGACAGTCGCGGACCGCGCCGTGGACCTGCGGGATGCACCGCAGGCTCAGCGGATCCTGCAGGCGGTGGTCACGGAACTGTTCGATGATCTCGCTACCGGCGAGCACGGCGCGCAACCGGCGGGCGGTCACCACCTGGCCGGGGTGCGGCCGCAATGCCTGCAACCGGGCGTCGAAGCCGCGGGTGTTGCCCCGCAGTGCCTCGACGCTCATCGCTCCCGCGATGTCGGCGACATCGATCAGCGTCTGCACCTTGCCGACGGCCAGGGCACCGATGCCGCTGATCTCGAACGTGCCGCTGATCAGCGCGTGCCCTTCCCGCAGACCGGGGCCTGGGCGGCGATGCCGGCGCGCCGCAGGGCTTCGGCGCCGGGCAGCAGTTCACCGCGGTACCAGGCCTGGCCCTCGCCGAAGACGGCCAGGCCGATGTGCAGTAGATGCGCTGGACACCGCGCGGCGCCCACCTACCAGGCCCAGTTCTCCCGAGCGTGGCCCAGGCCGCAAGGTAGCGGTGGTCAAGTGCTGATCGACCGCATCACTTTGGCCGTGGGGTAGGACGGGCTCGCCCGAGCCCGGCTCCCGCACCTGCCGTAGCGAAGTGCCGTTCCGGCCTGGGTGTCGGCATTCCTCGTCCTTTGGGCTCCTCTTGTGGGTCGGTGCTCGGCGTGTCAGGCTGCCCGATACGTTCGCGAAGTGCCGCCTCCGCCGCTTCTCGGCACTTCTTGACTGGCCGGCGGCGAGCCGACGAAAGGGTGGTGCTCGGATGCGCCGCGAGTGGGAGCCCGAAGACCTGGTGGGGTCATGGACGCTGGTCGAGGATGACTGGCGGCTGGTCGGCAACAAGACTGGGGCCACGCGGCTGGGGTTCGTCTTGCTGCTGAAGTTCTTCGAGCTGGAGGGCCGCTTTCCCCATCGCGACGGGGAGCTGCCGCCGGCCGCGGTCGCCTACGTCGCCAGTCAGATGCGGGTCGATCCGGCCCTGTTCGGCGGGTACGTGTGGTCGGGCCGCACGATCGAATACCACCGGGCGCAGATCCGCGACGCGCTCGGTTTCCGCCCGGCGACCCGCGCCGACGAGGAGGCCCTGACCGGCTGGCTGGCCGCTGAGGTCGCCCCACTCGAGCCGTCTGACGAACGGCTGCGAGATGCGTTGCTGGTTC
>DATDBV010000425.1:0-8976 GCA_036524715.1 Nakamurella sp.
GCCGCGACGGCGGTGATGGCCACGACGGGAGTGGCGGCGGCTCTGGCCGAGCGCTGGTGCGGCTGCTCGGCGGCACGATCGCAGCCGCGCCCGCGCCCGGAGGGCGGGGTGGCCATGACGAACCGACTGCCGATTGGGCCGCCGGGCGTGGCGCGCTGACCCGAGGCGGTCCGGCGAACCCGGCTGTGCGGCCCTCGACCGTCGTCGGGGTGTCCAGGTCCCCGGCGATCCGGCAGCTGACGCCGATCAATATCAATCGGGCCACCAGGCCGCCAAGTGGGCAAGCCGTGGCCCGACCCACGCCGATGGGGCACCATGCCGACGTCGGATCGAGTCCGGCACGGCACGATGGGCGTCGTGAACGAGGAACTCGTCGACCTGCTGGGCACCGCCCGGGTGTTCGCGCTGCCGATGGCGCACCGGTTCCGGGGCGTCACCGTGCGGGAGGGCGTCCTGCTGCGCGGGCCGGCCGGTTGGGGCGAGTTCGCCCCGTTCCGCGACTACACCGACCGGCAGTGCGTGCCCTGGCTGCGGGCGGCGATCGAGTCGGCCACCACCCCCTGGCCCGAACCGCGCCGGCCCCGGGTGCCGGTCAACGTCATCGTCCCGGTGATCGACGCGGCCCGGGTGGCCGACCTGGTCGCCGCGTCCGGCTGCCGGACCGCCAAGGTCAAGGTCGCCGACCCGGGGACGGACCCGGCCACCGACCTGGCCCGGGTGACCGCGGTCCGCCGCGCCCTGGGGCCCGGCGGGCGGATCCGGGTGGACGCCAACGGGGCCTGGTCGGTGGCGGCGGCGGTCGACGCGATCGCCCGACTGGACGAGGCCGCCGGGGGACTGGAGTATGTGGAACAGCCGTGCGCCACGCTGGCCGAACTGGCCGACCTGCGACCCCGGATCCGGCCGCTGATCGCTGCGGACGAGTCGATCCGCCGGGCCGACGACCCGGCCGCCGTCCGGCTGACCGACGCCGCCGACGTCGCCGTCGTGAAGGTGGCGCCGCTGGGTGGGGTTTGGGCCGCGCTGCGGATCGCCCGGGACGCCGGGGTGCCCGCGGTGGTGTCGTCCGCGGTGGACAGCGCGGTCGGTCTGGCCGCCGGGGTGGCGCTGGCCGCCGCGCTGCCCGAGCTGCCGTACGCGTGCGGGCTGGGTACCGGGGTGCTGCTGTCCGCCGACGTGTGCGCCGATCCACCCCGACCGATCGCGGGGTTCCTCGACGTCCCCGCCCGCGCGCCGGAGCCGGAGCTGATCGACGAGGTCGCGGCCGGCGCCGAGGGCACCGCGTACTGGACCGCCCGGCTACACAGAGTGGCCGCAATCACGCCGGGCGGGACTTTCGTCACTGGGCGGATCGGCTCCGGTCACGGCATGATCGAGCGATGACCGAGAGTCTTGCCGCCGTGACCGAGATGACTCCCGAGGCCTGCTGGGATCTGCTACGCCGCAACCAGTTCGGCCGGCTCGCCCTGACCGTCGGGAACGAGCCCGAGATCTTTCCGATCAACTACGTGGTGCAGGACGGCACGCTGGTGTTCCGCACGGCGCAGGGCACCAAGCTCGCCGCACTCACCGTGAACGACATCGTGGCGCTGGAGATCGACGGGTACGACCAGCAATCCGGTTGGAGCGTGGTGGTCAAGGGCCAGGCCCATCCGGCCGAGTGGGGCACCGATTTCGAGGACGCCGAGAAGGCAGGCCTGCGGCCCTGGGTGGCCACGCGCAAGCAGGTGTTCGTGCGGATCGTGCCCAAGCGGGTCAGCGGGCGCAGCTTCCTGTTCGGGCCGGAGCCCGAGAGCAGCTGAACCGCCGGCGCCACCACTCAGGCGCCGACCGGCAGCGGCACATCGTCGCCCAATCGGTGACGGGCGACGAATCTGAAGCGGTCGCCCCGGAACACCGACCGGGTCCACTCCACGATCCGCCCGTCCTCATCCCACCCGCACCGATGCACCAGGAGCATCGGCAGCCCGGTGTCGACGCCCAGTAGGGATGCCTCGACCGGATCGGCCAGGGCGGTTTCGACGACGTCCTCGACGGCGGCGATCCGGATCCCGAATGCCTCGCCGAGAGTTCGGTAGAGCGAATCCCGCAGCTCGAGTTCGCCCGCCAGGTCGGGCAACGGGCCGGGCAGGTGCGCGATCTCGTGCGCGATGGGTTCATCACCGGCCGTGCGCAGCCGCTCCACCCGGTGGAACGTCGTGCCCGGCGCGATGCCTAGGTGCCGGGCGACCTCGTCGTCCGCCGGCTGCTCGGAGATGCTCAGGATGACGCTGCCCGGCCGCCAGCCCTCCTCCTGCAGGTCCTGCGAGAACGAGGTGAGCTGCCGGACCTGCATGAGCTTGGGCTGGGCCACGAAGGTGCCCCGGCCCTGGGTGCGTTCCAGACGACCGTCGACGACCAACTCGGCGATGGCCTGGCGGACCGTCGTGCGTGAGGTCCGGAACTGCTCGGCCAGGTCGCGTTCCGTTGGCACCGGTGAGCCGGCCTCAAGCCCGGCGATCAACTCGAGGATCTGATTCTTCACCTGGTAGTACTTCGGAACTTTCAGCAACTGACGGCCCTTTCGATCGCCGGACCAGCTCCGGACCAGCTCCTGACCAGCTCCTGACCAAGGTAGCAATATTGGCATAGACCAATCAAGGCTGCAGGCCGCGTCGAGTCAGAACTGTCGATCCGAGCATCGGCGCTGTGGCAAGGGGGAACCTGGCGCGGTCGGATGTGATCCACGTCATATTCGGCGAGGGCTTGACGGCCGAATTGGTCTATGCCAATCTAGATCCATCGAGTTGGTCTATACCAATTACCGCCAGCCACTGCCCCCGATCCCCGAATCCCGGTCGATCGGCCACCACCAGGAGGACTCAACAATGCGAGGTCATCGCCAATGAGTACGGCCACAGAGTCGCCCAAGAAGTCGCCCAAGCAGACGTCCGGGTTGCGCATCCCCGGCTTCGCGCAGCTGCAACGGCTCGGCAAGAGCCTCATGCTGCCGATCGCCCTGCTGCCGGCCGCCGGCATCCTGCTGCGCCTGGGTCAGCCCGACCTGCTCGGCGGGATCAGTACCCCAGTGATCGGCCCGTTCTTCGACGCGATGAGCGCGGCCGGCGGGGCCGTGTTCGCCAATCTGCCGCTGCTGTTCGCGATCGGCGTGGCCATCGGCTTCGCCAAGAAGGCCGACGGCTCCACCGCGCTGGCCGCCGCCGCCGGGTACCTGGTGATCGAGGCGGTCTTCAAGTCGATGTCACCGGTCGTCCTGGAGGGCGTCGTCGATGTGGCCGGCGTACAGGCCCAGATCAACTACAGCGTGTTCGCCGGCATCCTGGTCGGCCTGGTCACCGCCGTGCTCTTCGATCGATACCACACCATCCAACTGCCGTCCTACCTCGGCTTCTTCGGTGGCCGCCGCTTCGTGCCGATCGTGGTGTCGGTGGCGTCCCTGATCATGGGCTTCGCCCTGTCCTACTTCTACCCGATCTTCGATGCCGGCCTCACCTCGGTCGGTGAGTTCATCGGTGGCGCCGGCGCTTTCGGTGCCTTCACCTACGGCTTCGCCAACCGGATGCTGATCCCGGTCGGCCTGCACCACATCCTGAACACCTACGTCTGGTTCATCTACGGCGACTACCAGACCCCCGCCGGCGACGTCGTCACCGGCGAACTCACCCGATTCGCCGCCGGCGACACGACCGCGGGCCTGCTGACCTCCGGTTTCTACCCGATCCTGATGTTCGGGCTGCCGGCCGCCGCGCTGGCCATGATCCACATGGCCAACAAGAAGCAGAAGAAGATCGCCTTCGGCATTCTCGGCGCCGCCGCCATCACCGCCTTCCTCACCGGCGTCACCGAGCCGCTGGAATTCGCCTTCATGTTCGTGGCGTTCCCGCTCTACCTGGTACACGCCGTGCTCACCGGCCTGTCGCTGGCCATCGCGTACTCGCTGGACATCCACCTCGGCTTCTCGTTCTCGGCCGGCCTGATCGACTTCCTGCTGTACGGCACCGCCCCGGCCGCGCACAACGTCTGGATGCTGCTCGTCATGGGCGCGATCTTCTTCGCCGTCTACTACGTGCTGTTCCGGCTGGTGATCCGCTGGTGGAACCTGCGGACCCCCGGCCGCGAGCCGGACGACGAGTTCGAGGCCGAGCAGGCCGCCAACCTCGAGGACGACGTCGCGTCGGCGCACTCCGGTGGCGGCACGGCGGTGGCCACCAAGGCTTCCACCATGGCCGAGCAGCTGATCGCCGCCTTCGGCGGTCGCGACAACCTGGTGAATGTCGACGCCTGCATCACCCGGCTGCGCATGGAGGTCGCCGACAAGGCCATGGTCGACAAGGCGCGGCTCAAGGCACTGGGCGCGGCCGGCGTGATCGAGGTCGGCAACAACGTGCAGGCCATCTTCGGTACACAGGCCGAGCTCCTGAAGGGCGACATCCTGGACGCCATGGCCGGTCCCGCCCCGGTCGACGTCCCCGGTCCCGCCCCGGTCGTCGAAGCCGCACCCGCCGCGGCGCCCGCGGTGGCGGTCGGAACCGGTTCGACCACCAGCGTTCTCGCGCCGGTCCGGGGCCGGGCCGTGCCGATCGAGCAGGTGCCGGACCCGACCTTCGCCCAGGGCATCGTCGGCCACGGGGCGGCCATCGACCCGCCACGGGAGATCGTCGACGCCGTCGCGCCGATCAGCGGCAAGGTCCTGCAGATGTTCCCGCACGCGTACATCATCATCAGCGACGACAATGTGGGCGTGCTCGTCCATCTCGGCCTGGACACGGTCCAGCTGAAGGGTGAGGGCTTCACCGCGCATGTCGCCGTGGGCGACCGCGTCGAGGCAGGTCAGCCCGTCATCACCTACGACGTGCCTTCGGTGGAGGCCGCCGGCCGCAATCCGATCGTTCCGGTGGTCGTGATGGAGAAGAAGCCGGAGGACATCGTGCTCGCCGACCTGGTCGCCGCTGGCGGGCAGTTGGCCGCCTCGCAGGAGCTGTTCACCGTCCGCAACTGATCCATCCCGGGCGCCGCCGGTCCGCGGAACCGGCGGCGCCACCTGGACTCTCGACCTACAAAGAAGGAATACCCATGGAAATCGTCATTCTCCCCGACAACGCGGCGATCGGTTCGCTGACCGCCGACGCCATCACCGACCTGCTGCAGCGCAAGCCCGACGCCGTGCTGGGCCTGGCCACCGGCTCGTCCCCGCTGGCCATCTACGACGAGCTGGCCGCCCGGTGCGCCGCCGGCACCCTGACCTTCGGCCGGGCCAAGGGATTCACCCTGGACGAGTACGTCGGGCTCCCCGCCGACCACCCGGAGACCTACCGCAATGTCATCGACAAGGACTTCGTGTCCCGCGTCGACTTCGCGCCGGGCGCCGTGCAGGGCCCGAACGGGCTGGCCGACGACATTCCGGCCTTCTGCACGGCCTACGAGGCGGCCATCGCTGCGGCCGGCGGGGTGGACCTGCAGATCCTGGGCATCGGCACCGTCGGACACATCGGGTTCAACGAGCCCGGTTCCTCACTGGCCTCACGGACCCGGATCAAGACCCTGACCAGGCAGACGCGGATCGACAACGCCCGGTTCTTCAACGGCGACGTGGACGCCGTGCCCACCCACTGCCTGACCCAGGGCCTGGGCACCATCATGTCGGCCCGGCACATCGTGCTGGTGGCGACCGGCCCGGGCAAGGCCGAGGCCGTCCACCACATGGTCGAGGGAGCGGTCAGCGCCATGTGGCCGGGCACCATCCTGCAGCACCACCCGCACGTCACGGTGCTGCTGGACGGCGCGGCCGCCAGTCGGTTGCAGCTGGCCGACTACTACCGGGAGACCTACCGGGCCAAGCCGGCCTGGCAGGGTCTCTGATTTGACCCGACCTCCCCTCGAAGTTGATCATGGGGCGCTGCCACCCGATTCTCGGCGTGTCGCCAAGAATGCCGATGTGTCGCCGGCAGCGCCCCATGATCAACAACAGATTCTTCCTCGCCGGACCCACGAGCCGAAGGACCCGACCCATGTTGATCACCGCCGACACCATCGTCACCGAAGCGGAGCTGCTCCGGCCGGGGTGGATCGAGATCGCCGACGGCCGGGTGCTCGCGGTCGGGGCGGGGACGCCGCCCCGCCCGGCCGACCACGACCTGGGTGCGGTGACGCTCGTCCCCGGGTTCGTGGACATGCACGTGCACGGCGGCGGGGGAGGTGCCTTCCCGGAGGCCACCGTGGCGGCCAGCAAGGCGGCCGTCGAGCTGCATCGGCGCCACGGCACGACGACGATGATCGCCTCGCTGGTCACCGCCCAGCCCGGCGAGTTGCTGCGGCAGGTCGGTCTGCTCACCGAGCAGGTGCAGGACGGTCTGGTCGCCGGGATCCATCTCGAGGGGCCGTGGTTGTCGGAGCATCGGTGCGGCGCGCACGAATTCGCCGCGTTGCGAGACCCGGATGCGGGTGAGCTCGATCGGGTGCTGGCCGCCGCGGGCGGCGCCATCCGGATGGTCACCCTCGCCCCGGAGCGGGCCGGCGGCCTCGCCGCGATCCGGCGCGTGGTGGATGCCGGCGCGGTCGCCGCGGTCGGTCACACCGACGCCACCTACGAGCAGGCGCGGGCGGCGATCGAGGCCGGGGCGACGGTCGGCACCCACCTGTTCAACGCCATGCGGCCGGTGCACCACCGCGAACCCGGTCCGGTGATCGCGCTGCTGGAGGACCCGCGGGTGACGGTCGAGATGATCACCGACGGGGTTCACCTGCATCCCGCCCTGTACCGGGACGTGACGGCGAACGTCGGTCCCGACCGGGTCGCCCTGGTCACCGATGCGATGGCGGCGGCCGGCATGGCCGACGGTGCCTACCGGTTGGGTTCGCTGTCCGTGGACGTCCGCGCCGGCATCGCCCGGGTGGCCGGCACCGACACCATCGCCGGCAGCACGGCGACCATGGACCAGGTTTTCCGGTTCGCGGTGACGAACAGCGGCCGCCCGCGCGACGAGGCGTTGCTCACCGCGGTCCGGCAGTCGTCCGTCAACCCGGCCCGGTCCCTCGGGTTTCCCGCCGCCGGCCTGGTCGCGGGCGCGGCCGCCGACCTGGTGGTGCTGGACGACGAGCTGATGGTGGCCGGCGTGCTGCACCGGGGCTCCTGGGTGGTCCAGCCCACCGGAGCCTGACCCGGCGGGCGATTCGGCCCGGCCCACGTCCCCGGTCGGGCATCGGTCGGCGTCAGCCACAATGACCGGGTGAACCCGTCGACCGCGCTGGCCACCGTGCTCGTCGACGAGCTGATCCGCTGTGGCCTCACCGACGCCGTGCTGGCGCCCGGCTCCCGCAACGCACCGCTCTCGATGGCGCTGCACGAGGCGGACACCAGCGGCCGGCTGCGGCTGCACGTGCGGATCGACGAGCGGACCGCCGGCTTCCTTGCCATCGGGCTGGCTCGCGGTGCCGGTCGACCGGTGGTCGTGGTGACCACCTCCGGCACCGCAGTGGCAAACCTGCACCCGGCCGTGCTGGAGGCGGCGCACGGCCAGGTCCCGCTCGTCGTGTTGTCGGCCGACCGGCCACCGTGGTTGCGCGACGTCGGCGCCAACCAGACCGTCGACCAGCACGGGATCTTCGGGCCGACACTGCGCTTCTTCCACGAGTTCGCCGTGCCCGAGGCGCGGGCCGGTCAGCAGGCGCAGTGGCGGTCGATGACCGGCCGGGGGTGGTCGGCGGCGGCCGGCACCTGGGGCGGTCCGCCCGGGCCGGTGCAGCTGAACGTGCCACTGGCCGAACCGCTGATGCCGGACACCGACCTCGTCTGGCCCGAGCAGTTGACCGGTCGGGACGGGCCCTGGACCGGGACGGTCCCGCCCGTGCTGGTCGATGCGCCCTCGGTGCCCGCACCGGAGCGGGGGGAGCGGGGGCTGTTCGTCGCCGACCTGACCCACCCGTGGGCTTCGCTGGTCGCCGACGCGGGGCACCTCGTCATCGCCGAGGCCGGGGGCACGGCCGGCGGTCAGGTACTCGCGTCCGGGATCCACCTGCTGTCGGCCCCCGAGTTCCTGGAGCGCGCCCGGCCCGACCGGGTGATCGTGCTCGGCCGTCCGACCCTTTTCCGGCCGGTACAGGCGCTGCTGAGCGATCCCCGGGCGACCATCGACGTTGTGGCCCACCCGGCCGGCTACGCCGACCCGGCGGGATTGGCGCGGGCCGTCGCACCCGGCCTGCCCGACCTGACGAACCTGCCCGACGGCGACTGGGCGGCTCGGTGGCGCGACGCCGATGCCGCCGCCGGCAAGGCCGTGGCCGACGTGCTCGACGGTCTGGATCTGTCCAGCTCGCCACGGCTGGCCCGGGAACTGCTCGAGCTGCTGCCCGAACGCGCCACCCTCGTGCTCGGGTCCTCGCAGCCGCCGCGGGATCTCGCCCTGGTCGCGCGGGCCCGGGACGGGGTGCGGGTGATCGCCAACCGGGGTGTGGCCGGCATCGACGGCACGGTTTCGACCGCGATCGGGACGGCGCTGACCCCCGCGGCGGGTCCGACCGTGGCGCTGCTCGGCGACCTCACCTTCCTGCACGACCTGACCGGGCTCGTCATCGGCCCGGACGAGCCGCGCCCCGACCTGACCATCGTGGTCAGCAACAACGACGGCGGGGCGATCTTCGGCACCCTCGAGCCCGGCGACCCCCGGTATGCCGCCGCGTTCGAGCGGGTCTTCGGCACACCGCACGGCGTCGATCTCAGTGCCGCGGTGCGCGCCCTCGGGCACGAGTATGTCGCCGTCCACGACCAGGTCGGTTTGGCCGCTGCGCTGCAGAACCCTTGCGGTGTAACGGTGATCGAGGTTCGAACGTCTAGAGCCGACCTGGCTCAGACGCTTTCGCGACTCACCGACGCCGTCCGGAGTGCGGTCTGAGCGCCCCTGCCAGAAACTCCTCCCGATCGTGAATTGAATCCCGAAGCGTCGCGACATTCGTGACAATCGATTGCGAGCGTTCAATCCC
>DATDBV010000426.1:0-22655 GCA_036524715.1 Nakamurella sp.
GGCCCCGTCCGTGCCGACATGGGTGCAACACGGCACCCCGTCGACATGGGCGGAGATCTTCTCCAGGATCGGCCCCAACGACACATACGACTCCGCGGACCCGCCCGGCATGATCGACGGCCCGTTCAACGCGCCCTCCTCGCCGCCGGACACCCCGCACCCCACGAAATGGATGCCCCGCTCGGCCAGCGCCGCCTGCCGGCGGCGAGTGTCGGCGAACTGCGCGTTCCCGCCGTCGATGACGATGTCCCCCGGCTCGACCAACGAGGCGAGCTCGTCGATCACCGCGTCCGTCGGCCCACCCGCCTTCACCATGATCAGGATCTTGCGGGGCACCGCCAACGACGCCACGAAATCCGCCGACGACGCCGACGGCACGAACACCCCGTCCGACCCATGCTCCTCGATCAACGCGGCCGTCTTGGCATACGACCGGTTGTGCACCGCCGTCACGAACCCGTTCCGCGCGAAATTCCGCGCCAGGTTCGACCCCATCACCGCCAACCCCGTGACACCGATATCGGCCAGCGGGGTGGATGCAGCTTCACTCATGACGAGAGCCTCCGGTCGCGATCGTGCCGACAACGCCCCAGAGCTTCCCGCACTCGGGTGGATTCCGCGCTTCGGAGTCCGCTCGGCGTCAGGAACCGAGTGCGATCTTGACCGCCGCCGCGATCCGGGAACCGTCGGCGCGACCCTCCGCGCGGGCCTGAACGTCCTTGACGACCAGGCCCATCTGCCGCATGGTCGGCGCGGAACCCGTTGCCGCGGTGACGGAATCGATCGCCTCCCGGACCAGTCCGGCGACCTCGTCGTCGGACAGCGCCGTGGGCAGGTAGCCGGACAGGACGTCCGCCTCGGCCCGTTCCTTGGCGGCCTGCTCGGCCCGGCCGGCCCCCGCGAACGCCTCCGCGGCTTCACCGCGCTTGCGCACCTCCTTGTTCAGTACCGCGATGATCTCGGCGTCCGACAACGCCTTTGCCTCGGTGCCGGCCACCTCGGCATTGGTGATGGCGGCCAATGCCAGTCGCAGGGTGGCCGTGGTCAGGGTGTCCCGTGCCTTCATCGCCGTGGTCAGATCCGCCCGCAGCCGTTCCTTCAATCCAGTCATGCCGTCTCCATCCGCTCAGCCCGGACGAGGGTTGCAGTCCCGCCCTTGACAGTCAAAGCTAATGTGACTAGCTTAAACGCTATGACTACTAGCCAAACCCTGTCCCCGACCCGCTTCCTCGATCGCGACGGCGGTCGGATCGCGTACGACGTCACCGGGACCGGCCCGCTGATCGTGGCGGTGCCCGGCATGGGCGACCTGCGCCGCACCTATCGCCATCAGGTGCCCGCCCTGGTCGACGCCGGCTTCCGGGTCGCCACCATGGATCTGCGCGGGCACGGCGACAGCGACGCCACGTTCACCGCCTACGACGACGAGGCGGCCGCGTCCGACGTGCTCGCCCTGGTCGAGCACCTGGGCGGCCCGGCGATCCTGATCGGCAATTCGATGGGCGCGGGCGCGGTCACCCTGGCGGCCGCCCAACAGCCCGACGCGGTGAGCGGACTGGTGTTGATCGGGCCGTTCGTCCGGAACGTGCCGACGAGTGCGGTCAAGGTGCTGATGTTCCGAGCGGCGATGGGCGGTCCATGGGCTCCCCGGGTGTGGTGGGCCTACCTGCGGATGGCCTACCCGGGTCGTCGCGACGACGAGTTCACCGAGCACCGGAGGCAGACCGTGCGGTCGATGCGCCGGCCGGGGCGGCGGGGCGCGTTCACCGCGACGACCCGCACCTCGCACGCACCCGTGGAGGCGGTGCTGGACCGGGTGCAGGCGCCGACCCTGGTGATCATGGGCACCCGCGATCCCGACTTCGCCGACCCCACGGCCGAAGCGACCCTGGTCGCCGATCGGCTGCACGGACGGTTGGTGCTGATCGAGGACGCCGGGCACTACCCGCACGCCGAGTACCCGGAGCGGGCGACACCGGCCATCGTGGACTTCGCCGGCAGGGTGACCGGCCGGCGCAGTGCCTAGGGCCGGCCTGTCCCGACCCCTGCTGGCGGCCCGAGGGGCCGAGATCGCCGACGAGAAGGGTTGGGAACAACTTACTCTCGCCGGTGTCGCCGGTGCATTCGGGGTGCGGCTGCCCAGCCTGTACAAGCACGTCGGCTCACTGGCGGAGCTGCGCCGGGACATCAGCGCGCGCAGCGCCGGGGAGCTGGCGGACGTCATGACGGCCGCGGCGGTCGGTCGGTCGGGCACACCGGCCCTGCACGCGATGGCCGACGCCTACCGGGACTTCGCCCGACGGCACCCCGGCCGGTACGCCGCGTCGGTGATCGCCCCCGCACCCGGCGATTCCGAGCATGAGCGGGTCGCGACCCGGATTCTTGACGTGCTGGCCGCGGTCCTCGCGGAGTTCGGACTCGCGGGCGACGACACCATCCACGCGATCCGCGCCCTGCGTGCCTTGATGCACGGGTTCGTGGCGTTGGAGGCGGCCGGCGGGTTCGCGATGCCGCTCGATCTGGACGAGAGCTACCGGCGACTGGTCGACGGCTTCGCCAACGCCATCACCAGAAGTTGATCATGACGCGCTGCCACGCGAAATTCGACGTGTCGCCGAACTCGTCGGTGTGTCGCCGGCAGCGCGTCATGATCAACAGCGTTCGGGGGTCGTGGTGATCAGCGGGCGACGGCCGCGGCGTACACGGTGCGGCGGGGCAGGCCGAACCGGGCGGCAATTTCGTCGACCGCGTCCCGCCGGGTCCGGCCGGCGCTCACCAATTCGTCCACCAGCGCGGCCAAGCGACCCTCGTCGGGCGGGGTCTCGGCCACCGCCGCGGCCCCGGCGACCACGAGGGTGATCTCGCCGCGGAGCCCCGTGTCAGCGGCCGTCACCAGGTCGGCGATCGTGCCCCGGATCACCTGCTCGTAGGTCTTGGTCATCTCCCGGCAGAGCACGGCCGGCCGGTCGGCGCCGAACGCGTCCCGCATCGCGGTCAGCGTCTCGGCGATCCGATGCACCGACTCGAAGAACACCATCGTGCGCCGTTCGCCGGCCAATTCGGCCAGCGCCCGGGCCCGCTCACCGGCCTTGCGGGGCAGAAACCCCTCGAAGCAGAATCGGTCGGACGGCAACCCGGACAGGGCCAGGGCGGTGATCACCGCAGAGGGCCCGGGGATGCAGGTCACCGGCAGGCCCGCTGCGGCTGCGGCGGCGACCAGCCGATATCCGGGATCCGACACCGACGGCATGCCCGCATCGGTCACCAACAGGACCGTCCCGCCCGCCCGCATCCGATCCAGCAGACCGGGGATGCGGGCCTTCTCGACCGCCTCGTAGTACGAGACGATCGAGCCCGACGCGGTGACGCCCAGGTCGGCCGCCAGCCGGCGCAGACGCCGGGTGTCCTCGGCGGCGATCACGTCCGCGCCGGCCAGCGCCTCCCGCAACCGGCTCGACGCGTCGTCCGCCCGTCCGAGCGGGGTGCCGGCCAGCACCAGCCCACCGGCCTGCACCGTCATCGGTCCCCTTCCGCTGGGTGCCCCGGCCGTCCCGGACCCGTTCGCCACCGATCGTCCGGCCTTCACGCGGCCCGTCATGGCCTCACCCTACGATCGTGCGCATGTCCGCCCCGCCGTCCCTGGCCGCCCCGGTCACCGAGGACGAACCCACCACGGCGGACCAGCACGAAGCGGCCGAGCCCGGGCGCCCGGACCCGGCCGCCACCGTCGTTCCCATCGGCGAGATCCCGCCGCTGGACAATCCGGTCCGGCCCGCGACACGGCTGCGTCCCGCCGCACCGACCGACCGGGCCCGCGGCTGGGTCGTCACCGGCGTCCTCACCCTCGTCGCCGCGATGGTGCGGCTGGTCAACCTGGGCGGTGCCACCGACGGCGGCACCCCGCTGTTCGACGAGAAGTACTACGCCATCCAGGCCTGGGAGATGCTGCGCAACGGCGGCGTCGAGGACAACCAGGCGTTCGGGGTGGTGGTCCACCCGCCGCTGGGCAAGCAGCTGATCGCCATCGGCGAGTGGCTGCTCGGCTACAACGCGACCGGCTGGCGGCTGGCGTCCGCGGTGGCCGGCATCGTCTCAGTCCTGCTGATCATCCGGGTGACCCGGCGGATGACCGGCTCCACCCTGCTCGGCGGTATCGCCGGCGTCCTGCTGATCTGCGACGGCGTCAGCCACGTGCAGTCCCGGTCGGCGCTGCTGGACATCTTCCAGGCGGTATTCGTGCTGGCCGCCTTCACCTGCCTGATCGCCGACCGCGACCAGGTCCGGGCCCGGCTGGCCGCCGCGGTTTCTTCAGGCGCCACCGTCGGGCCCTCCACGCATTGGTCCGGCATCGCGCTGGGGGCCCGCTGGTGGCGGTTCGGCACGGGCGTGCTGCTCGGCCTGACCACCGCGGTGAAATGGTCCGGCGCCTACTGGATCCTCGCCTTCGTCGCGCTGTCGCTGATCTGGGACATGCAGGCCCGCCGGGAGTCCGGCATCCGCAGACCGGTGCGGGCCGGCCTGCGAAGGGACCTGCTGCCCACCATCTGGTCGCTCGCCGTCGTGCCGGTGCTGGTGTATGTGGGGTCGTGGTGGGCGTGGTTCGCCTCCGAGACGAGCTGGCCCCGGCACACCCTGGTCGCCATCGAGAGCAACCGGTCCGACTGGAAGAGCGGTTTGCTCTACGAGCTCGCCTCGCTCTGGCAGAACACGCTGTGGCAGTGGACGTGGAAGATGCTCGATTTCCACGCGCACCTGCTGACGCCGACCGATCCGACCAAGCGGCACCCGTGGGAGTCGAAGCCGTGGACGTGGCCGCTGGGGACCCGGCCGGTGCTGTATTACTCGCCCGCCGATGCGCCGTGCGGTGACGGAACCGCCACCGAGTGCGTCCGCCGGGTCTTCCTCATCGGCACCCCGGCGCTGTGGTGGATATCGCTGTTCGTGCTCGGGTGGGCGCTGTGGAAGGCGATCGGCCGGCTGGACTGGCGGTACGCCGCGGTGCTGGTCGCCTACGGCGCCGGCTACCTGCCGTGGTTCACCAACCTCGATCGGCAGATGTACTACTTCTACGCGACCCCGTTGGCCCCGTTCCTGGTCATCGGCATCACCCTGGCGCTCGGCGACATCCTGGGCCGGCGAGGCGCCGGGATCGAACGACGGCTGACGTCGGTCGCCGTCGTCGCGGTGTACGTGGGGCTGGTGGTGGCCAACTTCATCTGGCTCTGGCCGATCCTCAACGGCGAGCCGATCACCCACGAGCGGCTGACCATGCAGACCTGGCTGCCGTCCTGGGGATGACGGATGTGCCATCCGATGTCGTGATGAACCTTCGGCGTCGGTCGGCGGAAGCCTTGCCGTCACCGGCTTCACCATGACGACAATTGCGTTGCATTCCATGCGGTTTGAGCTTCGCGCGGTCGGGAACGTGATCATCGCCGCGGCCGGGGCCGAGCCCCGGCGGGCCATCCCGACCGGGTATAGGGTCGTGGCTGGTCGGGCCCACACGTCGAGTGGGCTGACGAGTCGGTCGGAGGAGACGCAATGGGTGTGTACACGCTGCCGGATCTGCCCTACGACTACGGGGCACTCGAACCCCACATCTCGGGCACGATCATGGAGCTGCACCACAGCAAGCACCACGCGGCATACGTGACCGGTGCCAACACCACTCTCGACCAGCTCGCCGAGGCCAGGGACAAGGACGCGTTCGGGCCGCTCAACGGCCTGGAGAAGAGCCTGGCCTTCCATCTGGGCGGGCACATCAACCACTCGGTGTTCTGGCCGAATCTGTCCCCGGCCGGGGGCGACAAGCCGGACGGCGAGCTCGGTGCCGCGATCGACGAGTTCTTCGGCTCGTTCGACGGCTTCCGCCGCCAGTTCACCGCCAACGCCAACGCCATCCAGGGGTCGGGCTGGTCGATGCTGGTGTGGGACACCCTGGGTCAGCGGCTGAACATCATGCAGCTGTTCGACCAGCAGGGGAACCTGCCGGCCGCGCAGATCCCGATTGTGCTGCTGGACATGTGGGAGCACGCCTTCTACCTGCAGTACCGCAATGTGAAGGCCGACTACGTCAAGGCCTGGTGGAACATCGTCAACTGGGCCGACGCGACCGCCCGGTTCAACGCCGCCCGCGCGAACACCGGCGGCCTGATCATCCTGTAGATCACCGGCGGGTGGCCGGGCCGCCTCGAGCAACGAGGTGCCCCGGCCACTCCCCGCCGGCTCGGTCGAGAGCCCTGGCGCCCGGGCAAACTCCCGACGGCACGAAACCCGTTACGGCCGCTGCTCTTCCAGCATCTCGGGGTAGGTGATCTCGACCTCGGTGATCGAAAGCGGGAAGTCACGACGGTTGTTCGTGATGAACCGATCCGCACCCGCGACGACCGCCGTCGCCAGGTGCACCGCGTCGGCGGCCCGAAGCCGATACCCACTCGCCAATGTCGTTGCCACCTCGGCAGTGACCGGGTCCACACTGCGCAAGTCCAGCCGACCCAACAGGCCGGCGAGTGCGGCCACCTCCCGGGCCGACCCGTCCCGCATCGGCTTGGCCAGGACCTCGGGCAGCAACAGCACTGATCCGACCCCCGCCACATCGCCGGGCTCCGTCGGAAACAGCCCACGAACCGGTCGCCCGAGCGGATGCCCCACCGCACCTGCGTAGATCAACACATCGGCATCGAATGCATCCATCAGCGATCCCGATCGGCGCGAACCGCCTTTGCCCACTCTCGTGCATGTTCGGCGCTC
This sequence comes from Nakamurella sp., assembly GCA_036524715.1. Taxonomy (GTDB): domain Bacteria; phylum Actinomycetota; class Actinomycetes; order Mycobacteriales; family Nakamurellaceae; genus Nakamurella. The sequence goes on from DATDBV010000426.1 coordinate 6,751, forward strand.
ACTGCCGGCGCGGGCAAGGGCGCGTCCTGAGCTGCCGCCACCAGCGCGGCAACCTCACGAGCATGCTCGATCGTCGTCCTGGCCCGCCGCGTCCGCACCGCGTCCGGGCGCAGCAACACCGCAGCCGGTCGCCCGTGCCGCGTGATGGTGATCTCCTCACCACGCTCGACCCGGTCGAGAACTTGCGGCAGGTTGGCCCGCGCCTCGCTCACACTCAACCGAGTCATGTACTCCACCGTACATCGACGTACAAGGTCAGCGAACTCATGAATCTCGCTGTTCCCCGCCCACGCCCAACCGGCGGGCCAGCCGCAGCGCGTCGTGCGGGGCATGTGCGTCCCCGTCGTTGTCGAAGTACACGTACACCCGTCGCACTCCCGGGGTCGACGCCCAGCCCCGCACCCGGTCCGCCCACCAGTCGATGCCCTGGTCGGAGTAGCCGCTGCGATACATCTCCTGGTCGCCGTGCAGCCGCACGTAGACCACGTCGGCGGTGACCTCGTCGACCCAGGTGTACCGGCCGGCGGTGTCCGCGACCACCAGCATCACCCCGAACTGCCGGCACAGCTCGTAGAACGAGCCCGTGGCGAAGGAGTCGTGCCGCACCTCCACGGCGTGCCGCACCGGCACGGACGGGTCGGCCGCGACGACCCTGGGTTCCTCGCCGAAGCGGTCCCGGATCCGGTCCGCCCCCGACTCGGCCAGCGCGGCCGCTTCGCCGACGGTCCGGGGCAGCGCCGCGAAGAACGCGGACATCCGCTCCCGCCGGAACGACAGCATCGGCGGCAGCTGCCACAGCACCGGGCCGAGCTTGTCCCCCAGGTCGAGCACCCCGGAGGCGAAGAACGCCGCCAGCGCATCGTCGACCCCGGCCAGCTTCTTCATATGCGTGATAAACCGGCTTCCCTTCACGGCGAACACGAAGCCGTCGGGCGTCCGGTCGCGCCAGCGGGCGAACGAGCTGGGCCGCTGCAGCGAGTAGAACGGTCCGTTGAGTTCCAAGGTGTCGAAGACCCCGGAGACGTACTCCAGTTCGCGCCGCTGCACCAGCCCCACCGGGTAGAACGCGCCCCGACGCCAGTGCGGGTAGCGCCAGCCGGACAGCCCGATCCGGACGTCGAGCGTCCCGGACCCGCTCACTCCGCCGTCGGGCCTCGCGTCCCAAGGGCCGACTCGATTCGTGCCACCTTGCCCGAGAGCTCGCCGCGGTGGCCGGGCCGGATGTCCGCCTTGAGCACCAGGCTGACCCGGCTGCCGTACCGGCCGACCACGTCACAGCACTGTTTGACGACTGCCAGGCACTCGTCCCAGTCGCCCTCGATGGTGGTGAACATCGAATCGGTCCGGTTCGGCAGGCCCGATTCCCGCACCACTGCGATGGCCTCCGCCACCGCGGCCGACACGGAGCCCGAGTCGTCGACGCCACCCAACTCCCCCGTGCCAGCCGGAGCGACCGAGAACGCAACCAACATGCCGTCACGGTAGACCGCGCCGGGTCTTGTCCGCCGCGCGCGGCCTCCGGCGCCGACCAACAGCCCGGACGGGTGCGAATGGTGAGCGAGCTTGCGATGAACGCGGATCGCGCGGAGTCGGCCGATCAGCCACCCGATGGCGGGGCTCGCGATGCCGCCGATCAGCCGGCCAGGCTGGACTTGGTCTGGATCGCGGCGGCCAGCTCGTCGCGGGTCATGGTCGAGCGGCCCGGGATGTCCAGTTCCTGCGCCCGGCGGTAGAGCTCGGCCCGGGTCGGCTGCCGCGCGGCCGGGGCGGCCGACCCGCCGGTGGTGTCGGCCGACCCGGTGACGGCGGCGCGCCGCGGCGCCGGCCGAGGGACCGGGCGACGACCGACCGGCTTTGCCGACGACCCCCCCGGCGCGGGCTCGGCGGGCGGTTCAGGTGCCGATTCGGTGGGCGCGGCGACCGGCCCGGCCGCCGGCTCGGACAGCGCCGGGACGGGTGGGGTCGCCCTCCCGGCCACCGGCGCGGGCTCGGCGATGCGGAGCGGCTCGGTCGGCTCGGCGGGCGCCACGGCCGGCGCGGATATCGGAACCGACGCGCGTCCGGCCGGGCCTGCCTGCTTTCCGGACTTCCCGGCCCCCCTGGACTCCTGCGCCTTCTCGGCCTTCTTCTTATCGGCCTTCTCGGCCTTCTTAGCCTTCTCGGCGGCGCGGCGCCTGGCCGCCTTGCGTTTGGCCGCCCGTTCGGCCTTCTCGACCGCCTGACGATCCTTGACCTTGCGAGCCTTTCGCTTGGCGTCTTTGTCCGCCTGACGGGCGGCCTTCTTCCCGGCCTTCTTGGACAGCTCCCGCTTCTTGGCCTTGTCCGCTTCCTTGGTCGCGGACTTCTTCTTCTTGGCCACGGGTTCCCTCCTGACGGACGACCGGCTCGTTCGTCGACCTCACCACATCCATCCGCCGTCGGCCACCAGGCGCGACGGGCCGATCCCGATCGTCGCGAGCGGCGTTCCGGAACCCGGCTGGAGCCGGTTCGGGCGGCGTCGGACACAATCGTGTTCATGCCGTCGCAACATCGTGGCCCTACGGTCCCTGCCATGGCGGATCTGTTCGAGGACTACCCGTTCGCTCGGGCCTGGGATGAGATGTTCGCCGCGCCGGGTGAGATCCGGGCTGCGTACGAATCGGTGTTCGCCGCCCTGCAAACCATGGACGCGGCCGACCTCAAGGCTCGGGCCGACATCATGGGCCGCACGTTCCTGGACCAGGGAATCACGTTCGCCCTTGGCGGGGTGGAGCGGCCCTTCCCACTGGACCTGATCCCGCGGATCGTCACCGCGACCGAATGGCAGACCGTCGAGGACGGCGTGCCGCAGCGGGTCCGCGCGCTGGAGGCATTCCTGGGTGATGTCTACGGGCAGGGTCGGATCTTCGCCGACGGGGTGATCCCCAAACGCCTGGTGACCACGTCGCCGCACTTCCACCGGCAGGTCATGGGCATGAACGCCCAGGACGGTGCCCGGGTCGTGATCTCCGGCGTCGACCTGATCAGGGATGAGAACGGCGAGTTCCGGGTCCTGGAGGACAACGTCCGCATCCCGTCCGGGGTTTCCTACGTGCTGGAGAACCGGCAGGCGGTCACCCAGGTGCTCTCCGAGGCCGGGGCGGACCAGTTGGTGCGGCCCGTGTCCGAATATCCGGGTCAGCTGCTGGCCGCACTCCGGGCCGTCGCGCCGTGGAACGTCACCGACCCGAATGTGGTGGTGCTCACCCCGGGCGTCTATAACTCCGCCTACTTCGAGCACACCCTGCTGGCCCGGGAGATGGGCGTAGAACTCGTCGAGGGCCGCGACCTGATCTGCCGCAACAACCGGGTGTTCCTGCGCACGACGTCCAGCGAGATGCCGGTGCACGTGATCTACCGCCGCGTCGACGACGAATTCCTGGATCCAATGCAGTTCCGCGCCGACTCGCTGTTGGGGTCCCCCGGCCTGGTCAACGCGGCCCGCGCGGGCAACCTGACCATCGCCAACGCGGTCGGCAACGGCATCGCCGACGACAAGCTGGTCTACACCTACGTGCCGGACATCATCCGGTACTACCTGAACGAAGAGCCGATCCTGAAGAACGTGGACACCTACCGGATGGAGGTGCCCGACCACCGCGAGTACGCGCTGGAGCACCTGGCCGAGCTCGTGCTCAAGCCCGTCGACGGGTCCGGCGGCAAGGGCATCGTCATCGGGTCCAAGGCCGACCGGGCGGTGCTGCGCAAGGCCCGGGAGACCATCCTGGAAAACCCGCGCGGCTGGATCGCCCAGCGGGAGATCGCGCTGTCCACCGTCCCCACGCTGATCGGCGAGAAGATGCGTCCCCGGCACGTGGACCTGCGACCGTTCGCGGTCAACAACGGACGGGGCGTCTGGGTGTTGCCCGGGGGCCTGACCCGGGTCGCGCTGCCCGAGGGAGAGCTCGTGGTGAATTCGTCGCAGGGCGGTGGGTCCAAGGACACCTGGGTGCTCGGCGGCCCGGTGGACGTGATCGAGCCCGGGCCGGCGGCCGACACCACCCAGGTGATGAGCACGCTGGATTTCGCGTTCCAGCAACCCCTCAGCCCGCCCGATGAGATCCTGGGCTTTCGCACCCAGCACGAACAGCAGCAGCAGTCCGAGGGTGAACGGGGGGAGCGGCAGTGCTGAGCCGGATCGCCGAGTCGCTGTACTGGCTCGGCCGTCACGTCGAACGGGCCGACTGCACCGCCCGCATCCTTGACACCTACCTTCATCTACTGCCGGCCGGCTCCTGGCAGGCCGATCACCAGGTGATCCGGTCGCTGCTGGACTCGATGGGCCTGTCCGACGACGAGACCGTCGGCGCCGGTAGCCAGGCCGACTCCGGGCAGCTCGTCCGGGCCCTGGTATTCGACAGCGACCGGGCCTCGTCGGTGGCGGGCGCGCTCACCGCGGCCCGGGACAACGCCCGCGGCGTCCGCGACGCGATCCCGCTGGACGTGTGGGAGTGCCTGAACGTCACCTGGCACGGCCTGCGCACCCGCGAGGCCGGCGGCGCCGGGCCGCACGTGTTCCTGCGGTGGGTCGGTGAGCGGTGCGCCATCGCCAACGGCATGGTGTCGGAGGTGATGAGCCACGACGAGGGCTGGCAGTTCCTGGTGCTCGGGCGATCCCTGGAACGCACCGACATGACGATCCGGCTGCTCGCCGCCGCCGAGTCGGAGACCGGGTCGGTGCCGCCCTGGCGGGCCCTGGTCAGCGCGTGCGGAGGCTGGGAACCCTACGTGCGCAGCTACGGCGGCAGCATCGGCCAGCGCAGCGCGTACGAGTTCGTGCTGCTGGACCGGATGTTCCCGCGATCGGTGATCCGGACGCTGGCCACCGCCGAGGCCTGCCTGGCCGAGCTGGAGGCGATCGGCGCCACCCGGTACATGGACCCCCGCCGTGACCCGTCGTCGGCCCGACGGATCGTGGGCCGGACCCGCACCGGACTGGACTACCGCACCGGCGCCGAACTGGCCGCCGACCGGGAGCAGATGCTGGCCACTCTGCAACGGACTGTGTACAGCGCACATACGGCCGTCACCAAGTCGTTCTTCCGCCGCGAGGACTCGGTGACCTGGGCGAACATCGGCGCGGCCGGAGGTGCGGCATGACGCAGGATGCGGCGGGTGGGCAGGATGCTGCGGGTGGGCAGGGTGCAGCGAGCGGGCAGGGTGCGGCGGGCGGGTTGGACACCACTGCCGACTTGGCCCAGTACCAGGCGTCGGCGGCGCCGATGCCGCAGATCTGGCGGCTGCTGATCGTGCACCGGACCGTAATGTCCTACCCGGACACCGTGACCACGTCCTACAACGAGGTCCGCATGCAACCCAACGACGAGCCCGGCCAGGCGGTGCTGTCCGCCCGGTTGGAGATCGACCCGTTCGAGGGCGTGCTGTCCTACGTCGACTACTTCGGCACCAGGGTCTCGGCATTCGACATCCACCGGCCGCACCGGCACCTCGCGGTCACCGCAACCACCACGGTCGAGACGTTCCCACCGGCCGGTAGCTGGCCGGGCGCCGAGGCCGCCGGGTGGAGCGTCGTGCCGGCCCCGACGACGGCGATGAGCTGGGACGAGCTGGCAACCTCCGATTGCGTTGACCGGTTCGAGGAGTTCCTCACCTCGACCCAGCTGACCGAGCTGGACGACGAGCTCACCGGCATCGCCGCGGAGATCAAGGACGCCGCCGATGACCCCCGGGACGCCGCCGGCAAGGTCTGCGAGTGGGTACACCGGACCCTGACCTACGAGGTCGGCGCCACCGGCGTGCACACCTCCGCGGTCGAGGCGTACCTCGCCCGCAGGGGCGTCTGCCAGGACCTGTCGCACCTGGCGATCGGCATGCTCCGCTCGATGGGGGTGCCGACCCGCTACGTGTCGGGATACCTGCACCCGGGCGACAACATCGAGATCGGCAAGGCGGTCGTCGGCGAGTCACACGCCTGGATCGAGTGGTTCGACGGGTCGTGGAACCGATTCGACCCGACCAATCTGACCGCGCCCGGTCAGGCCCATGTGGTGGTGGGTCGCGGTCGGGACTACCGCGACGTCCCGCCGGTCAAGGGCGTCTACGCCGGTCCCGACGCGACCGGCAACGAGGTCACGGTCCGGATCACCCGACTCCGGTGACATCGATGTGAGGTGTAGTTTACTTTCCGGGAAGATCCGCCGATCGATCTCGGCCCAAGGGGCGCGGGAGTGACCCCCGACACGTAAGGTCGGAGGTCAGACAGTTGCGCGGGGGCAGCTGCTCTCTATTCCGGTGTCCCGGCCCGTCAAGGAGGACGACCCTTACATGACCGCAGCGTTGACCGACCGAGCACAGTCGTTCGGCCACCTCTTCGTCGATCGGATCGAGAAGACCCCGAACCGGGAGGCCTTCCGCTACCGCGTCGGCGACAACTGGAAGTCCATCTCCTGGGCGCAGACCAAGGTCCGCGTCTTCAACATCGCGGCCGGCCTGGTGAACCTGGGCGTCCAGCCGCAGCAGCGGGTCGCCATCGCCTCGACCACCCGGATCGAGTGGATCCTGGCCGATCTGGGTGTCCTGTGCGCCAGCGCCGCCACGACCACCGTTTACCCGACAACCGCCCGGGAGGACGTCGCCTACATCCTGGGCGATTCCGATTCGGTGGTGCTGGTCGCCGAGAACGCCGAACAGGCCAACAAGGCCCTGGACTCCGACCTGCCCGACCTGACGGCGATCGTGCTGTTCGACGGCACCGATGCCGACGTGCACCGGCACGAGGGGGTCGAGGTGCTCACGCTGACCGATCTGGAGAAGCGCGGCGCCGCCTTGCTGGCCGAGCAGCCATCCGTGGTCGACGACCGGATCGCCGCCTGCGGCCCGGAGGACCTGGCCACCCTGGTGTACACGTCGGGGACGACCGGCAAACCCAAGGGCGTGCGGCTGGTGCACGACAACTGGGTGTACGAGGGCAAGGCGGTCGCCGCCCTCAACATCCTCGGTCCGGACGACGTGCAGTACCTCTGGCTGCCGTTGTCCCATGTGCTGGGCAAGATCCTGTCCGCGGTGCAGCTGGAGTTCGGCTTCAGCACCGCCGTCGACGGCGACCTCACCAAGATCGTCGAGAACCTCGGCGTCATCAAGCCCACCTTCATGGGCGGCGCGCCCCGCATCTTCGAGAAGGTGCGGGCCAAGGTCACTCTCACGGCACAGGGTGAGGGCGGACTGAAGGCCAAGATCTTCAACTGGGCGATCGGCGTCGGCATCAAGGCCTCGCGGATCCGACAGCAGGGCGGGAAGCCCGGATTCCTGCTCCGGCTGCAACTGGCCATTGCCGACAAGCTGGTGTTCAGCAAGGTCCGCAATCGCCTGGGCGGCCGGATCCGCCTGTTCATATCCGGCTCCGCGGCGCTGTCCGCCGATGTCTGGGAATGGTTCGATGCGGTCGGGATGACCATCCTCGAGGGCTATGGCCTAACCGAGACCAGCGCCGGTTCGGCGGTCAACCTGCCCGGCGACGCCCGGATCGGGACGGTCGGCCCGGCCCTGCCCGGATCACAGTTCAAGATCGCCGACGACGGCGAGGTGATGATCAAGGGCCCCGGTGTAATGCGTGGGTACCACAACAAGCCCGAGGCCACCGCCGAGGTCTTCACCGACGGATGGTTCCACTCGGGCGACATCGGAGAGCTGGTCAACGGCTATCTCAAGATCACCGACCGGAAGAAGGACCTGATCAAGACTTCCGGCGGCAAGTACGTCGCCCCGCAGAAGATCGAGGTCATCTTCAGCGCCGAGTGCCCGTGGGCCGGTCACATCGTGGTGCACGGCGACGGGCGCAATTTCGCGTCCGCGCTGATCACGCTGGACGACGAGATGATCCACCAATGGGCCGAGAAGAACGGCCTGGGTGGCAAGTCCACGGAGGAACTGGCCAAGGATCCCAAGGTCTACGCGCTGATCGACGAGAGTGTGCAGAAGCTGAACAGTCAGCTGCAGCGCTGGGAGACGATCAAGAAGTTCATCATCCTGCCCAGGGACCTGACCATCGAGGACGGCGAGCTGACCCCGTCGATGAAGGTGCGGCGCAAGATCGTCGAGCAGAAGTACATGACCGAGCTGGACAGCCTCTACAAGTAGGACCGAACGACGGCGGCCCCGGAATCCACCAGGATCCGGGGGCTGCCGTCGTGCGCCGGGTCAGGCCCGCTGCACGTACTGGTCGAACGGCAGCTGGAAGTCGCCGTATCCGTCCCAGACCTCGAGGTCCGGACCGACGGTGTTGCGAATGATCACCGGGTCGCCCGGGAGGAACGTGTCATAGAACCACTTCGCCGCGTCCGTGGACACGTTGACACAGCCGTGCGAGACGTTCTCGTAGCCCTGCGAGCCGACCGACCAGGGCGCGGCGTGCACGAACTCCCCGGAGTTGGAGATCCGGGTCGCCCACTGCACGTCGGTCCGGTAGGCACCAGCGCCGGTGAGGCCCCAGGTGCTGCTGTCCATGAGCTTGTTCTCGTACTTCTCGGAGACGACGTGGATGCCGTTGTACGTCGGGTACTTGTCGCGACCCAACGACACCGGGACCTCGTTGATCACCTGACCGTCCTGCTTGACCACCATCGTGTGCGTGTTGTCGTCGATCTCGGCGATCAGCGACCGGCCGACGGTGAACCCGAACGTCAGGTCCTCCTGGCCGTACAGGCCGCCACCGAGGTCCTTGCCGTAGATGTCGACAGTCACCGCCGCGGTGCTGCCGGGCTGCCAGAACTCGGCCGGCCGCCAGCGCACCTCCTGGTCGTCGATCCACCGGAACCCACCGGTCTGCGCCGGGGTGGTGGTCACCGTGATCGCCTGCAGGGCCGCCGCGCGGTCCGGCACCGGCTCGTCGAAGTGGATCGAGATGGGCTGGGCCACGCCGACCGTCATGCCGTCGGAGGGGAACGAGAACGCCTTCGTCTTGTTGTTCGGGACGACTGTGGTGAAGGTGCTGGTGGTCTCGGCGATCACGCCGAAAGTGCTGCGAGCGGATGAGGTGATGGTGTAGGTCTTGCCGTAGCCGAGTTCGGTCTGCGCGATCCAGGACAGCTTGTCGGCGGCGAGGGTGCCGGGGATCTCGACACCCTCCGGATTCGTCATCCGCACCGATTCGAGCGTGCCCTTGACCACGGCCACCGATACCGGCGCAAGCGGATCGGCTCCCCCGGTGCCGTTGGCCGGGCTCGCGGTCACCTCCGCGAGCGGCGGTGGTGGCGGCGGGGTCGACGACGATGTGGTGGATGCAGCCGTGACGGTCGACGGGGCCCCCGCCCCGGACGGGTCACCGGACACCGTGGCACCGGGCCCCGCTGTGTCACCGAGCGTGCCTAGCACCGACCCGGACGAGCCGGGCGTCGAGCAGGCCGTCACAACCGTGAGCAGGGCGACGATCAACGCCACCCCGACACCGCGCACCCTCGTCATTCGCGACCTCTCCGCGGACTTGCGCCCCTCTACCATGGCCCACCCCCAATGGTCCGATTCTGCCGAACGCCGAAGCCGGTCCCGGACACATTTGGGCGTGCCATGGCGAAAGTCACCCATCCGTGATCTCACCCGCCGGGAGCCGTCCGGGGTCTGGACTGGACGCTCGCCAGACCTTCGGGTTCCGCCACCGAGCGCGGCGATCACAGCAATCGCACAGGCCCGGCCGGGGTTCTCGTCCGTATCGTTGACGGTTCCGCCAGGGAAAGGAGCCGACCGGCCGATGAACGAGTGTGCGACGACCACCGCCGCGGCCGCCCCGGCCACCGGCTCGGTGTCGAACCCTCGGCTGCTGGCCACGCTTGGCCTGCTGGGGCCGTTGGTGGCGGCGACCCTGGTCGGCGCCCTGCACGTGCTGCCGCAAACGGCCGAGATCTCCCCGGTCCGCCGCACCATCAGCGAGTACGCCCTCACGGACACCGCGTGGGCCTTCAACCTGGGCGTGGTCGCGCTGGCGCTGGGCTCGCTGGCGATCCTGGTCGCCGCGGCCCTGGCCGGCCTCGGCCGGGTGCACTCCGCCGGCTTCGTCCTCGGCCTGGCCTGGGTGGTCGCCCTGCTCGCCATTGTGGTGTTTCCCAAACACAACTGGGCGGTCGGGCCGAGCGCGAACGGCCAGGTTCATCGGGTCGCGAGCCTGGTCGCATTCGTCTGCCTGCCGTTGGCCGTGCTGCTGCTGACCCGGCGCCGCGGCGCCACCGGCACCGCGAACGTCGCGTCACGCGGTGCGTTCTGGTCTGCGGCCGCGTCCCTGGGTTGGTTGGGCACCCTGGTGGGCGCCTGGCTGCTCAGCCCGATCACCGGCACCCCCCTGGTACCGGGCACTGCCGATCGGCCTGGGCGAACGTGGTCTGGTGCTCTGCGAGGTCGCGGCGGTGGTGGCGTTGGGTGCCTGGGTGCTCACCGCGAGGACACCGCACCCCGCTCGATGGCGGCCTCGCAAGCTCGGCCGACCGGGAGCGCGCTGAGCAACCCGGTTCCTTCGTCACCGAACTGCTTCAGCGCCCTCCTCCTGTGCTCGATGGCGGCCTCGCAAGCTCGGCCGACCGGCCGACTAGCCGACCGGCCAACCGGGCGCGGACCGGGCCAGCTTCCTGATCGCCCGCGGGCCCACCCGGCAGCATCCGCCGACCAGCCGGGCCCCACACGCCACCCACACCGCGGCATGCTCCGGTCCGAATGTCGGCCGGCCCGCCCAGGCCCGGGCGTCGGCGTCCCAGTCCTCTCCGCTGTTGGGATAGACCACTGCGGGCTTGCCCGAGTTCTCGCTCGCCGCCGCGACCAGGTCGGCGGCCTCGGCCGATTCGACACAGTTCACCCCGACCGCGATCACCTGGTCGACGTCGGCGGCCATCGCGAACACGTCATCGGCCCGCTCCCCCGCCCGGGTGCGGCCGTTCCGGCAGGTCAACGAGAGCCAGGCCGGCGCATTCAGCGCCTGGAGTTCGATCAGCAGCGCCTCGACCTCGGCCTGGCACGGGATGGTCTCGATGGCCAGCACGTCCCCGCCGGCGTCGGCCAGGATCTCCAGCCGCGGCCGGTGCCACTCGCGCAGCTGACGCACGGTCAGCCCGTAGTCGCCGCGGTACTCGGAGCCGTCGGCCAGCGCGGCACCGTAGGGACCGACGGACGTGGCGACCCAGCGCGGGCCGGCCGCGGCCGCGTCGCCGGCGGCCGCCGTCCGGGCCAGGTCGACGGAGCGCCGCAGCGCCTGCTCCGCCGCAACCCGGCCCAACCCGATCGCGGCGAACCCCGGCAACGACGCCTGATAGCTGGCGGTGATCGCGACCTGTGCCCCGGCCCGGAAGTACTCGCGGTGCGCGGCCGTGATCGCGCCCGGATTCTCCACCAGCAGCCGCGCCGACCAGAGCGCCGACGACAGGTCGTGCCCGTGCGCCTCCAGCAGGGTGGCCAGGCCGCCATCGAGCACGACCGGCCCGGTCGCGATCGCCCGGGCCAGACCGAGCGCGCCGTCCGTCGCATCCTGCGGGTCCATCGCCCGATGGTAAGCGCGGCTCCGGTTGTCCGACCCGGGGTGGATGTGAGGTCCTTTCGTTTTGGCCTCGGGCCGAGTGCAAGACTGCTGTCCGTGATCAGCGCCATGAGCATGCCCGCAGCTACCCCCGGACGGGTGAGGTGACCGCGCCGATCGCGGTGACCGGCGCGACCGGCCAACTCGGCGGCCTGATCGCCGCCGCGTTGTCCGCCGCCGGCGTCCAGCAGCGCCTGCTGGTCCGGTCGCCGTCCCGAGCGCCCGTGTTGCCGGCGACGGAGGTGGTGACGGCGGAGTACGCCGACCGGGCCGCCGTCAAGGCTGCGCTGGCGGGGGTCGGAACGGTGTTCATGGTGTCCGGGGCGGAGGAACCCGACCGGCTGACCACCCATCGCACGTTCGTGGACGCCGCCGTCGAGGCCGGCGTGGGTCGCATCGTCTACACGTCGTTCTTCGCCGCGGCGCCGGACGCGACGTTCACCCTGGCCCGCGACCACTGGCACACCGAGCAGCACATCCGGGCGTCCGGTCTGCGCTTCACCTTCCTGCGGGACAACTTCTACGCGGAGCAGTTCGCGCAGTTCGCCGGGGTCGACGGGGTGCTGCTGGGTCCGGGCGGGGACGGCCGGGTGTCGGCGGTGGCCCGGCGCGACGTCGCGGATGCGGCGGTGGCGGTGCTGCTCGATGCTTCCGACTCGGCCGGGACGTCGGTGCACGACGGCCGCACCTACGACCTCACCGGGCCGGAGTCCTTGAGCCTGGCCGAGGTCGCCCGCATCCTGTCCGAGACGACCGGCCGGGACGTCCGCTACCAGGCCGAGACCGTCGACGAGGCATATGCGTCGCGGGCGGGCTACCGGGCGACGGGCTGGCAGGTCGACGCCTGGGTCAGCACCTACACCGCGATCGCGGCGGGCGAGCTGGCCCGGGTGACCCACGACGTGGAACTGCTCACCGGCCATCCGGCCACGAGCCTGGCCCGGCTGCTGGCCGCCGGCTGAGACCCTTTCCTGGGCCGGGCTGGGCCGGGTGGCGCGGATCGGGACGGGGCGCGGCCGGACGGAGTGCGGCGGCACGCATCGCGGCGGCACGCATCGCGGCGGCACGGAGCGTGCGTCGCCGCGGCCGGGCGGTGACGCCGAGATCCACACCAGCAGCCGAAGAAAGCTGCCCATGTGGATCTCGCCGACCAGGCCGCCGGGCGGTACACGCGATCCGGCCCGCGTCCGCGACACGGCCCTCCCCACATCACACCAGCAGCCGAAGAAAGCTGCCCATGTGGATCTCGCCGACCAGGCCGCCGGGCGGCACACGCGATCCGGCCCGCGTCCGCGACACGGCCCCTACCCACATCCACACCAGCAGCCGAAGAATACTGCCCACGTGGATCTCGGAGTCAAGCATGCGGTTGCCAGGCAGCCTGGGGGCCGGCTGCCGTTCCAAGTCATTACCCTGCCGGAAATGCCCGGTTCGGCGGGACTTCGATCAGCACAGCGAGCCCGGGGAGGGTCGGTGCCTGCACGGTACGGTCGGTGCTCGGCGGGCGCGCGGACGCCCGGCACGGTCGTCGGGATGAAGGATCAGACATGGGTGCGCTGTGGCACGGGTTCGCGAACATGGGCGCGGTCGAACGGGACGGCGCGTTCGCCATCAGTCGCGGTGACGGCGCCTACGTCTGGGACTCGTCCGGCACCCGCTACCTGGACGCCACCGCCGGGCTCTGGTTCACCAACGTCGGCCACGGACGTGCGGAGATCGCGACGGCCGTCGCCGACCAGATCCGCCGGGTGGCCGCCTACTCGACCTTCGGCGACTATGCGGTCGACACCACTCTCGCACTGGCGGAGCGGCTGGCCGGGATTGCCCCGGTGGCCGGCAGCAAGATCTTCTTCACCTCAGGTGGCTCCGACTCGGTCGACACCGCGGTGAAGTTGGCCCGCCGGTACTGGCGGGAGATCGGTTCCCCGGCCAAGGAGATCGTGGTGGCGCGGCAGAAGGCGTACCACGGGATGCACGTGGCCGGCACGGCCCTGGCCGGGATCCCCGGCAATCACGACGGCTACGGCGAACTGATGACCGACATCGCGTCCGTCGACTGGGATTCCGGCAAGTCGCTGCTGGAGCTGATCGAGCGGGTTGGCGCCGGGCGGATCGCCGCGTTCTTCTGCGAACCGATCATCGGGGCCGGCGGAATCCATCTCCCACCGCAGGGCTACCTGGCCGAGGTGCGGCAGATCTGCCGGGAGCACGACATCCTGTTCGTCGCCGACGAGGTGATCACCGGCTTCGGACGGCTCGGCGAATGGTTCGCCTCGACCCGATTCGACCTGGAGCCGGACATGATGACCACGGCGAAGGGCCTGACGTCCGGGTACGTGCCGATGGGTGCCGTGTTCGTGGCGCCGCGGGTGGCCGAGCCGTTCTTCGATCCGGCCGGGGACACCTGGTGGCGGCACGGCTACACCTACATGGGGCACGCGGCGGCCGCGGCGGCGTCGATGGCCAACCTGGACATCATCGAGCGCGAAGGACTGGTGGCGCAGGCGTCCCGACTCGAGTCGACGCTGCACGAGCGATTCGCACCGCTGGACGAACATCCGGCGGTCGCGGAGATCCGCAGTGGGGTCGGCGCGCTCACCGCGGTGCAGCTCGCCGATCCCTCGGCCGCGCCTGGCCTGGTCAGGACGCTGCGTGCGCACGGAGTGGCGACCCGGGCGGTCGGCGCCGGCGCGGTCCAGGTGTCGCCGGCTTTCGTGATGACGGACGATCAGGTCGACGAGCTGGTCGCCGGTTTCCGCGCCGCCCTCGGCTGAGCTGGCCCAGCCTGGTCGTCCTGGGGCCGGACCGCGCCCCCCGGTGTGGTCCTGGGCCGGACCGCGGCCCCCGGTGTGGTCCGCTGATCAAAGCCGTGTTGAACCGGGCGAGCCAGGCCCCCAGACCCGGGATTGATCAGCGGAGCCGTCCCAGCCAGACCGCTCCGCTAATCAAAGCCGTGCCGAAGGGGCAGATCGCCGGTGATTTCGCGGGATTGACCAGCGAACCTGCAGGGGCGCCGGCGTCGGCAGCATCAGGCGAGGCGCAAGAGCTGCTCGAACGGAACGAGGTTCTCGAACGGGTCGGCGTCGCGTCGCCGCCGGGCTTCCACCCGGGAAGGCTCCGGGCCCAGGTGCACCTGGGCGGCTCGCTCCACCTCGTTGTCGGCGAACTCGACCTCGACATCGGGCACATGGGTCGCCGGAGCGGGGTCCGGCAATCTCACCGACGGCGCCGATTCGACCAGCGCGGCCACCAACTGCCGACCCGCCTGGTCGATCCGCCGTTCCAGCGAACGCCCGGACGCATCGGACCCGAAGTCCGCGGTGGCGGCGAACACGCCGGTCGCCACGGGCTCGGCCTTGAGGTAGGCGAACAGTGGGCGCATCGCATAGTCCAGCACCAGCGAGTGCCGGGCCGAGCCGCCGGTGGCGGCCAGCAGCACCGGCTTCCCGGCGAATCCCTGCGGGTCGGCCACGTCGAAGAACGACTTGAACAGCCCGCTGTAGGACGCGCTGAACACCGGGGTGACCGCGATCAAGGCGTCGGCGTCGTGAACGGCGTCCAGCGCCGTCTGCAATGCGGCCGCCGGGAAGCCTGTGACCAGGGTGTCCGCGATCGGTCGGGCCAGCCCGCGCAGGGGCACGTCGACGACGTCGATGCGTATCCCGCGCCGGGCGCCGTCCCGGCGGACCGCCTGGGCGAGGCGGTCGGCCAGCAGCTTCGTGGACGACGGCTCGCTCAGCCCCGCGGAGACCACGGCCACCGTGTAGGTCGTCATGCCGATGCCCCTTCCAGCTCGGAGGCAGCCGCTGCGGCGGCAGACCGGGCGACGAGCGACGCGTGCGTCGGTCCGTCCGGCACGTGCGCCGGCTTGCGCGCGTCGAACTCCTTGCGCAGCACCGGCACGATCTCGCCGAGCAGATCCAGCTGCTCGAGCACCGTGGCCAGCGGCAGGCCGGCATGGTCCATCAGGAACAGCTGCCGTTGGTAGTCGCCGAACGACTCGCGGAAGGTCAGCGTCCGGTCGATCACCTGCTCAGGGCTACCGACCGTCAGCGGCGTCATCTCGGTGAAGTCCTCGAGCGAGGGGCCGTGCCCGTACACCGGTGCGTTGTCGAAGTAGGGGCGGAACTCGCGGATCGCGTCCTGCGAATTGCGACGCATGAACACCTGGCCGCCGAGGCCGACGATCGCCTGATCGGCGGTGCCGTGCCCGTAGTGCTCGAACCGCGTCCGGTACAGCTGGATCAGCCGCTGGAAGTGGGTGGTCGGCCAGAAGATGTGGTTGGCGAAGAAGCCGTCGCCGTAGTAGGCGGCCTGCTCGGCGATCTCCGGGCTGCGGATCGACCCGTGCCAGACGAACGGGGGCACGTCGTCCAGC
>DATDBV010000427.1:0-6103 GCA_036524715.1 Nakamurella sp.
GGGCGGTATCCGGCGGTATCAGGTGATCTCCGGGAGTACTGACATCACATGAAACCACTTGGCATCCAAGAGTTTTCGCTGGTCAGCGGCACCCGACGACCGGCCTCAGATGCCGGCGGTGACCTTCTCGATGAACTCCACGGACGAGTCGAAGATGAATTCGGCGTCGTGGTCCATGGTGGCCACGTGATAGCTGCGGGTCAGTTCGATGGCGGTGACGTCGGCCGAACCAACCTCGGAGCGGACCACCTGCGCGTTCACCGGTTCAACAGTGTGATCGACCGTGGAGTGCAGCAGCAGCACCGGAGCGGTGATCTTGGGCAGGTCGGCCCGGACCACCGGCCAGGCCCTGGACAGCGAGTGTGCGGCCTTTGTCGGCAGGTACTTGTAGCCGGGCTCGGTCACCCCGGGCTTGGCGATGTCTCCGGAGATGCCCGGGTAGGCCGGCGACACATAGGGCAACCACGGCAGCACCCACTTGGCTTCCCAACGAAGGGTCAGCACGGACGGGTTGACCAGCACGATGCCGGCGATCGCGTCCGGGTAGAGCTCGGCCAGCCGCAGGGTGAGGGTGCCGCCCATCGACAGACCGCACACGAACACTGCCCGGCAGGTCGCGGTCAGCTCGCGGAATTCCCGGGTGACCGCGGCGAGCCAGTCGTCGAAGGTGGTCCGGTTGGCATCCTGCAAGCGGGTGCCGTGGCCGGGCAGCAGCGGCAGTCGCACCGAATAGCCCGCCGCAACCAGGTGGTCGGCCCAGTCGCGCATCGATCCGGGCGCACCGGAGAATCCGTGGCACAGCAACACTCCGACGTCGGATCCGTCGTGCCGGAACGGTGAGTAGTCCCGGTCCGTGGTGCTGTAGGTCATCCGTGCTCCTGTCGACAGGTCGGTGTCGGTGGTCCGATCCGTCAATCATGCCCGGCACCGGGGTGGCCGCGCTGCCCGAGCGGCCCGCCGGCTTCGTACCGGCTTCGTATCGGCTTCGTCCCGGCTGTGGATCGGCACCGACTTGCGGGGCGGCGTACGGTTGTCCGCAGTCCGATTCGGCGGTGAGGGGCCTGCGAGCGTGGTCTACAAGCTCATGAAGTACGTGTTGCTGGGGCCGTTGCTCCGGTTGCTGTTCCCGTGCACGGTGACCGGCGCCGAGTACATCCCGGCGGAGGGGGGCGCGATCCTGGCCGGCAACCACATCTCGGTGGCCGACTCCTTCTTCACCCCGCTGTACATCAAGCGCCGGGTGACCTACCTGGCCAAGAGCGAGTACTTCACCGAGAAGGGCGTCAAGGGCGCCGTGAAGAAGGCGTTCTTCAGCGGCATGGGCCAGGTGCCGGTCGACCGCAGCGGCGCGAACGCGGCGCGGGCGGCGCTGGACACCGGGATCCGGCTGCTCAAGGAGGGTCACATCCTGGGCATCTACCCGGAGGGCACCCGCTCGCCCGACGCCAAGCTGTACAAGGGCAAGACCGGTGTCGCCCGGATGGCCCTGGAAGCAAAGGTGCCGGTCATCCCGGTCGTCGTGATCGGCACCGAGAAGGTCAACCCGATCGGTTCGAAAATATGGCGCCCGGGCCGGATCAAAATGGTGATCGGTCGGCCCCTGGACTTCTCCCGCTACGAAGGTATGGCCGGCGACCGGTTCGTCGAGCGGTCGATGACCGACGAGATCATGTACCGACTGATGGAACTGTCCGGGCAGCAGTACGTCGACAAGTACGCCGCCAAGGTCAAGGAGGACCTGGCCTCTGTGCAAGCCGCGGCGGCGGGGAAGTCGGCGGTGCGGCCGGTCGAGGGACGTGGGCCGGGAACGGTCACCCGGCTGCCTGGCACCAAGGCCGGCTGAGCAGCTCTTGTCCGTCCCGATCCGGCAAGCTTCCGCCTGTCGCGGGGCGCCTCGCAGGCTCGTGCGCCCCGCTCAGGCGTCGGCGCGGTGACGATGACTCGCTCGGCAAGCCTCGCTCATGGCCCGGTCGCGCGTTACTTCTACGACTGCGAGTTCATCGAGGACGGCCGCACCATCGAGCTGATCTCGATCGGCGTCATCGCCGAGGACGGGCGGGAGTTCTACGCCGTCTCCACCGAGTTCGATCCGGCCCGGGCTGGCAGCTGGGTGCGCGCGCATGTGCTCGACAAGCTGCCGTCGCCGGCCGACCCGGCCTGGCGGTCGCGCACGGCGATCCGGGACGAGCTGTACGCGTTCCTGATCGCGCCGGGCCTGCCGCTCGAGCTGTGGGCCTGGTTCGCCGCCTATGACCATGTCGTCCTCGCCCAGCTGTGGGGCACCATGCCCGACCTGCCCAGGGACGTGCCGCGGCTGACCCGGGAGATCCGTCAGCACTGGGAGGCCGCCGGATGCCCCCGGATCCCCGGACCCGGCACTGACCGGCACGACGCGCTGGCCGACGCGCGGTTGGCCTACGCCCGCTGGCAGGTGGCGCAGGACGTGCTCACGGCCAGCCGCGGCCGCCAGGCCCGTCCGACGGGGTCCGGACGGAGCGGTGAGCGATCTCGGGGCGGATCATCTAGCTGACCGGGCTGGTCGTCACCGGCGGCGGGCTGATCAACGCGGCGCCGAATCCGGCAGAACGGGCGCGGTTTCGCCGAGATGATCAGCCCGGCGGGCGCGGAACTGGGGGTCGTCCCGATCAGGGTGAACCCGCGGCTCGGCGCCTGACAGCCGAGCGAGATCCACGTGCGCAGCCTTCTTCGACTGCTGGTGCGGATATCGGATCAGCTTGCGCGGGGCGGGCATCAACTCGGCGCTAATTCGGGCGAATCGGGCACGGTTTCGCCGAGTTGACCGTCGGGGTGCCCCCGAGGGGCCGTCCACTCAGCTCGATCCGGGCTGTGCGGGCCACTGGTGTCGTCGCCGTCCGGCCTCGTGGGTTGCGCTGATCAAAGGCCGGAATCGGACAAAACGGCGCCGAAAATGGGTGTTGGATCAGCGCAAGGTCGGGCCGGCTGTGCAAAGAACGGATCTTTGGGATATTTCGGTCGACAGGCGTCCGACTGAACGGGGTTCGACTGAAGAGGGTGGCGGCCGATCGGCGACGACCGAAGCGGACGTTTGCGCAGATTGGACGCGCCTCCGCCGAGATGATCAGAACGGCGGGCCGGATCCGAACGTCCAGCCGCCCGGTCGTTCGTCCGGCCCGTCGGGTGCCTCCCGTTGGTCCAGATGCTGTTGCGTGGCTCACCAAGCAAAGGTGCTTGACAGGCCACGCACTGCGTGGCAGACTAAGCAAAGCAAGTTGAACACCACACAAGTTGAGAACCACACCAGGAGGAACCCCATGACCGACTACGTTGCCGAGACCACCAAGGCCGCCGACCAGTACCTCGCCGCCGTCGCGCAGGTCCAGGACCAGCTCGTCGAGGCCGTCGAGGCCTTCGTCAAGAACCTGCCCGAGCTGCCCAAGCCGGCCGTCGAGCTGCCCGCGTTCGAGCTGCCCGCCGACCTGCCCAAGGCGCAGGACGTCACCGCCGCCGGCTTCGACTTCGCCGAGAAGGTGCTCGCCCAGTACCGCGTGACCACCGACAAGCTCGTCGCGCTGGTCCCGGCCGTCTGAGCCACAGAACTCCAGATCCACGTCAAGGCCGCTCGTCCGGGACATCCCGGGCGGGCGGCCTTGACGCGTTGGGGCCCCGCTCGCCCCCGGCAACCTGTGCGAGCCGACGTTCGGCATCGCCGCGGCACGGCCGTGCTCGATTGGCGGCATCGCACGCTCGGCCACCCATGCTGACTGGCGGCCTCGCGCGCTCGGCCACCCATGCTGACTGGCGGCCTCGCACGCTCGGCCGACTAGGCTGTCCGGCGTGAACTGGACGATCGACATCCCGGCGGACATCCTGCCGAGCCTGCCCCCGCTGCCCCCCGAGCTGCGGACCCGGCTTGACGACGCGCTGGCCCGGCCGGCCGCGCAGCAGCCGGAGTGGCCGGACCCCGATCAGGTGCTTGCGGTCCGCGCCGTGCTGGAGTCCGTCCCGCCGGTGACCGTGCCCGGCGAGGTCGACAAGCTCTCCGACCAACTGGCCGCGGTCGCCCGCGGTGAGGCGTTCCTGCTGCAGGGTGGTGACTGCGCCGAGACCTACGTCGACAACACCGAACCGCACATCCGCGGCAACATCCGCACCCTTCTGCAGATGGCCGTGGTGCTGACCTACGGCGCGTCGCTGCCGGTGGTCAAGGTGGCCCGGATCGCCGGCCAGTACGCCAAGCCCCGGTCGTCGTCGATCGACGCGCTGGGCCTGCCGTCCTACCGCGGCGACATCATCAACTCCCTGGCCACCACGCCGGAGGCACGGATCCCCGACCCGTCCCGGATGGTCCGCGCCTACGCCAACTCCTCGGCGGCGATGAACCTGGTCCGCGCGGTGACCGCAACCGGCATGGGCGACCTGGCCCGGGTGCACGAATGGAACCAGGAGTTCGTGCTGACCTCCCGCGCCGGCGAGCGGTACGAGCGGGTCGCCCAGGAGATCGACCGGGCCATGCGGTTCATGAGCGCCTGCGGGGTCACCTCGCACTCGCTGCACCAGGTGGACATCTACTCCTCGCACGAGGCGCTCCTGCTGGACTACGAGCGGGCCATGCTGCGGCTGGACGAGTCCCACGACGACCCCCGGCTGTACGACCTGTCGGGCCACTTTCTGTGGGTGGGGGAGCGGACCCGGCAGCTGGACGGCGCGCACATCGCCTTCGCGCAGCTGCTGTCCAACCCGATCGGGCTCAAGATCGGCCCGGGCACCACCCCGGAAATGGCCGTCGAATACGTGGAGCGGCTCGACCCGCGGAACCAGGCGGGCCGGCTCACCCTGATCACCCGGATGAGCAACACCAAGATCCGCGACGTGCTGCCGCCGATCATCGAGAAGGTCCAAGCCTCCGGGCATCAGGTCATCTGGCAGTGCGACCCCATGCACGGCAACACCCACGAGTCACCCACCGGTTACAAGACAAGGCATTTCGACCGGATCGTGGACGAGGTCCAGGGCTTCTTCGAGGTGCACAACGAGCTGGGCACCCACCCGGGCGGCATCCATGTGGAGCTGACCGGCGAGGACGTCACCGAATGCCTGGGCGGCGCGCAGGAGATCTCCGACGACGACCTGGCCGGCCGCTACGAGACCGCGTGCGACCCGCGGCTGAACACCCAGCAATCGCTGGAGCTGGCCTTCCTGGTGGCGGAGATGCTGCGCGGCTGAACCGAGGCGGCGTGCGGCCAGCCACACCGGGCGAAGACCGAAGACAGGTGTCAGCCCCAATGTCCAATTCGCCCGAACTCCCTAGCGTCGTCATCAGCGGACGATCGAAGGAGTGAGGACGGTGCGACGAACAACAGCAGCCTGGGCGGTTCTGGCACTGGCGGTGTCATTCGCGACGGCGTGCAGCAGCGAGGAAGGCAGCAAGGCCGGCGGCGACGCGGTGCCGGTGACGCTGCGGATCGGCACCGATGACGGGCCGGGGCGCCCGGCCGCCGATCAGATCCAGGAGTTCGCCCGGCAGGTCGACGCCCTGTCCGACGGCCAGATCACCATCGAGCCCGTCTGGAACGCCGACGGTCAGGGCCAGCGTGACTGGGACCAGAGGGTCGCCCGGATGGTGGTCGGCGGGGAGCTGGACATGGGCCTGATCCCGACCCGCGCCTGGGACACCGAGGGCGTCACCAGTCTGCGGGCGCTGAACGCGCCATTCCTGGTGAACAGCGAGGATCTGATGGCGCAAGTGGTGTCGGCGGACGTCGCGACAGACATGCTCGCGGGCCTGGACACGGTGGTGATCACCGGACTCGCGCTGGTTCCCGAGGGCATGCGACAGGTCTTCTCGTTCGGGGAGCCATTGCTGACACCCGAGCAGTTCCAGGGCGTCACCATCCGCGCGCCGCGATCGGACACCACCTACGCGTTGTTCGAGGCGCTCGGCGCGACCGTCAACGATGTTCAGGCAGACGAGTTCTCCGCCGGTGTCCATGCCGGAACGGTGGCCGGCGCGGAATCGTCATTCGCGTTTGCCGGAGCGCTGCCCCGACCCGCGGTGGCCACCGGCAATCTCAACCTGTTCCCGAAGGTGAATTCGCTGGTCGTGAACTCCGAAAAGTTCGCC
>DATDBV010000428.1:0-2875 GCA_036524715.1 Nakamurella sp.
CGCGATCGACGGGCCCGGCCACTTCTACCCGCCCACCGTGCTGACCGACGTGCCCACCTCGGCCCGGGTGTTCACCGAGGAGATCTTCGGACCGGTCGCCCCGATCATCACGTTCGAGACCGACGAGGAGGCCATCGCCAAAGCCAACGACACCGAGTTCGGTCTGGTCGCCTACGCCTTCACCGAGAACCTGACCCGGGCCCTCATCGTCGCCGAGAAACTGCAGACCGGGATGGTGGGCATCAACCAGGGCATCGTGTCCAACCCCGCCGCCCCGTTCGGCGGCGTCAAGGCCTCCGGCCTGGGCCGCGAGGGCGGCACCGAAGGCATCGAGGAGTACCTGGAGACCAAGTACGTCGGCATCAAGCTGTAGTGGCGGTCACAGCCCGCCCGGGGTCATTCGAGCGGGGTGACGGCAACCGCGCGCGTCACGTCCGGTCAGCAACCGGCGGGACGAAGCCCCCCGGACCGACATCTTCCTGCATGAATCGATTGGCCGTCCCGGTAACCTCTGCGCAGTCTCGGTGCGGTAGGAACGGGACGGTCGATCCGTCTGCGCGGCACGCAGGTCGAACGGTTCTACCGCTGGGCAGCAACAAGGCGCACGCGGCGGGCCGATCGGCGGCCGACCGTAGATGATGGTCAGCACTGACATTTGGAGGGAAGCATGTCGAACGGGCGACACCGCGTGGTCGTGGTCGGCGGCGGGTTCGGCGGGCTGAACGCAACCCGCTACCTGAAGGACGCGCCGGTCGACGTCACGATCGTCGATCGGACCAATCACCACCTGTTCCAGCCGCTGCTCTACCAGGTGGCGGCCGGCCTCATCTCCCCCGGACTGATCGCCCCGGCCATCCGGGCCACCATCAAGAAGCAGCGCAACGCACGCGCCCTGCTGGGCGAGGTCAAGGACCTGGATCTGGACAACAAGGTCGTCAAGGCGCTCCGCCCGGACGGGCAGCCCTTGGACCTCGAGTACGACTCCTTGGTGGTCGCCGGCGGCGCCTCGCATTCGTACTTCGGCAAGGACGAGTTCGCCGAGTTCGCCCCCGGTATGAAGACCATCGAGGACGCCCGCTACCTGCGTGACGGCATCCTGTCCAAGTTCGAGATGGCCGAGATGGCCACCGACCCGGCCGAGCGGGCCGAATGGCTGACGTTCGTGGTGATCGGCGCCGGCCCGACCGGTGTCGAGCTGGCCGGTCAACTGGCCGAACTCGCGCACCTGGTGCTGCCCCAGGAGTACCGGACCGTGGACACCACCGAGGCCAGGATCATCCTGCTCGAGGGGGCCCCCGCGGTGCTGCCCCCGTTCAACGAGAAGCTCCAGCGCTACACCAAGGAACACCTCGAGAAGATGGGGGTGGAAATCCGCGTCAACACCCTGGCCACCGACATGGACCACGAGTCCATCGCCGTCAAGGGCCCCAACGGGGTCGAGACCATCCGCGCCCGGACCCGGATCTGGGCCGCCGGCGTGCAGGCTTCCCCGCTGGCCAAGATGCTGGCCGACAAGACCGGCGCCGAAACCGACCGGGCCGGCCGGGTCTCGGTCAACCCCGACTGCAGCCTGCCCGGCCACCCCGAGGTGTTCGCGGTCGGCGACATGGTGTCGCTCAACGGGCTGCCCGGGGTGGCGCAGCCGGCGATGCAGGAGGGCAAGTACGTCGCCAAGCTGATCGCGTCCCGGACCACCGGCGCGCCGACCCCGCCCCCGTTCAAGTACTTCGACAAGGGCAGCATGGCGACAATCGGGCACAAGGCCGCGGTCGCCGACGCCTTCGGCGTCAGGACTACCGGCTTCATCGCCTACCTGATGTGGGGCTTCATCCACGTCGCCTACCTGGTCGGCTGGGGCAACCGGCTCGGCACTCTGTACAACTGGGCCCGCTCGCTCTGGTTCAGCAAGAGCCGCGGGCACCGGATCATCACCTTCGAGCGGACCATGGTCGAACTGGACGAGAACCGCAAGAAGGGCCGCGCCCCGGTGGTGCTGCCCGGGTCCCGGCCCTCGCTGGCCGACCAGATCGGCGCCGAAGAGGGCGCGCCGCGCGCGGGCTGACCGCTCGCGGCAGCCCGCCCGTGGGGTCGAGTGTGCACAACATGCCCCTTGTGCCCGGCCGAGAAGGGCGTGTCCTGCACACTCGATCGGGGCCGGCCCAAGAGCGGGATGCCTGGCGCGGTGATCGCGAGGACCGCCGCGCCAGGCAGGGTGGCCGAGCCCGCCGAACGAGGCCACTCCCCTGGCTCGCCCGTTGGTGTCGCGGACCGGCAATTTGCCGAGACGGGTGTCAGCGGGCGATGTCGCGCCCGTGCACGGACAGCGCCCAGATCACCAGCACGTCCAGCGCGATGATGACCATGCTCCACACCGGGTAGTAGGGCAGCCACATGAAGTTCAGCAGCGCACTCACCGCGGCGACCGTGATGCCGACCGCCCGCGCCCAGACCGCACCGTTGAACACGAAGAACCCGGCGACCGCGACCACGATGCCGACGATCAGGTGGACCCATCCCCAGGTGGTCAGGTCGAACTCGAAGATCCACTTCTGGCCGACCACGTAGAAGTCGTCGTTGAACAGGGCGACCAGGCCCTGCAACGCGTGGAACGCCCCGATCATGACCATCGCCACGCCGGCGAACACGGTGAACCCGACCGCGAGCCCGCTGCGCGGCCGTTCCGTGGTTTGCGACATCACCGCTCCTCTCCTCGAGTGAACTGCGCCGGCGGCCATCCGCTCAGCACACTGCCGTTCTCCCAGATCAGGGTGTCCGCACGGTTACGAACTGAGCACGGTCCGGACGCATCACGACGAATGTTTCGTCCGACGAGGCCGACCCGGTCGGAAACGCAGACATGAGCCCGGACGGGGCG
>DATDBV010000429.1:0-2484 GCA_036524715.1 Nakamurella sp.
GCCATCGATGGTCAAGGGATCCAACCTGCCGGTGCCCGCTTCCGCCGTCCGCTGCGTGCTGCGCTGGTCGGCCGGGCCGGGCGTGCCCGAAGTCGACGCCTCCGCACTCCTGCTGGACGAGCACGGGAAGGTCCGCGGCGACCACGACTTCATCTTCTACAACCAGCCCGGTCACCCGTCCGGAGCCGTCAATCACGACGGGAAGCAGTCCTCCGGCAATGGTTTCGCCGACACGCTGTCCGTGAACCTGAGCCTGCTGGAGCCGGGCATCGACCGGGTGGTGATCGCCGCGTCCGCGGACGGCGGCACGTTCGGGCAGGTCCCCGGGCTGTCACTGACAGTCAGCGACCGGGCCGGCGCGCCGATCGCCGATTTCGCGATCACCGGCGCCTCGGTGGAGACTGCATTCGTGTTCGGGGAGCTGTACCGGCGGGCCGGAGCGTGGAAGTTCCGGGCCGTTGGTCAGGGCTACGACCGCGGATTGGGCGGGCTCGCCGGCGATTTCGGGATCAGCGTCGACGACGTGCCCGCCCGGGCTCCGGAGCGTGTCGAGCCTGCGGTCCCCGCCCGAACCGCTCCGCCGCCGGCCGCGCCGCCACGTCTCGGTGGAGCCCTAACCCCCAGCCACCTGCCGTCCGGACCGCCGGCCACCCCGTTCGTCCCGGCGCCGCCGACCGGGCTGCCGAGCGGGCCGCCCGCCCCGTTCACGCCACTGACGCCCACCCCGCTGCCGGGCGTCACCCCACCCCGAGCCCATGCCACGATCCCGGCCGCCGGGGCCACGGCGGAGCCGGCGCGCGCGCCGGCTGCGGTACAGACGCTGGAGCGTCCCACGCCGGTGACGGCCCGTCCCGGCGAGGATCGCCTCCCGGCGGAGATGCGCACGCGTCTGAACTTGCGCAAGGAGAAGGTCAATCTCTCCCTGCGGAAGGCCGGCGCCACGGGGGTGCGCGCCAGGGTGGTGCTGGTACTCGACGCCTCCGGGTCGATGTCGTTCCTCTACAACAAGGGGGTCGTGAAGGCGACCGTCGAGCGGATGGCCGCCGTCTGCGCACAGCTCGACGAGGACGGCACGATGCAGGCCTGGACCTTCGCGTCCAACCCGGGCCGACTTCCGGATCTGGGCATCGCCGACCTTCCGGTATGGCTCGACCTGCACGTCCGGGTCGGCGCCATGTTCAAGCAGAAGGCACGCAAGCTGCGCCCGGGCCAGCTCGACATGGGCCGGATCGGCATCTCCAACGAGGAGCAGAAGGTGATCGCCGAGGTCCGCGACTACGTCCGGGCCACCCCGCTGACCGTGCCCACCCTCGTGCTGTTCTTCTCCGACGGCGGCGTCTTCCGCAACAAGGAGATCGAACAGCAGCTGACCCAGGCCGCTTCCGAACCGATCTTCTGGCAGTTCGTCGGCCTGGGCAACGCCAACTTCGGGGTGCTGGAGCGGTTCGACGAGCTGCCGGGTCGACTCGTCGACAACGTCGGCTTCTTCAAGGTGCCGGCGATCGATCAGGTGCCCGACGGCGAGCTGTACGACCTGCTGCTCAACGAGTTCCCGCGCTGGATTCGGGCGTCCAGGGAGGCTGGGATTCTCCGTTGATCGGGGCGCTCGTCCGGGCGCCTGTCGGGGCGCTCGACGCGGCGCTCGACGCGGCGCTCGACGGGGCGCTCGACGCGGCGCCCGTCGGGGGGCAGTCCTCGACCATCGACAGGACGTCCAGCGCCGCCGGTCGTGGCACGAGTGCGGTCGGCCGCCGCAACCGGCTGGCGGCCGCGGCGATGAGCAGGGCCGGGTGCAGCATCGCCGGCGGCCGCACCACCATGTGGAACAGGCCGTTCACCGTCAGGTGCGCCCGGGAGTTGCCGTGCGAGGCCAGCCGGCCGAGTTCCCGCACCCAACCGCTGGTCAACCTCTGCAGCCGGTTCTGCTCGCCCTTCGTCGTCGGGTGGCGCAGGTCCTGCCCGACCGCGATGGCCCAGGGCAGGGCGGCGGTTCGGGCCAGGCGGCGAAGCACCATCCGGGTCTCACGGTCGGTCAATCGGCCCCGCCGACAGGCCAATTCTTCGCGCACGATCAGCGCATCCATGGCCGCCACGGTGATCCCCTGCCCGAAGACCGGGTTGAAGCTGGCCAGCGAGTCACCGACGACCAGCAGCCCGGCCGGCCAGTTCCGGCACTTCTCGTAGCGATGCCGCCGGTTGCCGTTGCGGCGGTGGATCAACACTCCGTCGCCCGGGGTGCCGACCGGAGTGTCGACCGGAGTGTCGACCGGAGTGTCGACCGGAGTTTCGACGGCCGTGTCGACCGGCGTGGAGCGCGCCGCGAAGTCGGCCAGGGCCGGATCCCGCAGCGCCCGCAGGGCCGCCTCGAACCCGGCGACGTCCCGCGGGGGCCGCCGGTCACCCGTGCCGGAGGCGAGCACCTGCCAATGGCCGCCTTCCAGCGGCAACGCCAAGCCGCCCCGCCCGGTCTCCGGGGTGGAGCTG
>DATDBV010000430.1:0-17538 GCA_036524715.1 Nakamurella sp.
CCGTGCTGTCGATCCAGCTGATCGTCGAACTCGTCATGCTGTTCCAGGTCGGTCGCGGCGGCCCGATGGTCATGCACGTCGGTGGCTGGACGGCGCCGCTCGGCGTCACCCTGGTCGCCGACGACCTGGCCGCGCTGATGCTGGTGGTTTCGACCATCGTGTCGCTGGCGGTGCTCATCTATGGCATCTCGCAGGGCGTCGCCGACCGTGAGGTCGGTCCCGAAGTGCCGATCTCGATCTTCCACCCGACCTTCCTGATCCTGGTGACGGGTGTGTCGAACGCCTTCATCGCCGGTGATCTGTTCAACCTCTTCGTCAGCTTCGAGATCCTGCTGACGGCCAGTTACGTACTGCTCACCTCTGGCGGCACCCGCGAGCGGCTGCGGGCCGGCGCGCCGTACATCGTGGTGTCGCTGCTGTCCTCGTTGATCTTCCTGGTCGCCATCGCGATGATCTACGCCGCCACCGGCACGGTGAACATGGCCGACCTGTCCGGCAAGCTGGCCATGCTGCCCGACGGCATCGTCGCCGTGCTGCAGGCGTTGCTGCTGCTGGCGTTCGGCGTCAAGGCAGCGGTGTTCCCGATGTCGTTGTGGCTGCCCGACTCGTATCCGAGCGCACCCGCCCCGGTGACCGCGGTGTTCGCCGGCCTGCTCACCAAGGTCGGCATCTACGCGATCATCCGGGTGCAGACCCTGCTGTTCCCGACCGGCTCGTTCGGCACCCTGCTGATGCTCGCCGCGCTGGCCACCATGGTGGTCGGCATCCTGGGCGCGATCTCACAGTCCGGGATCAAACGGATGCTCTCGTTCACCCTGGTCTCGCACATCGGTTACATGCTCTTCGGTGTCGCCCTGGGCTCGGAGACCGGGCTGTCCGCGGCGATCTACTACGTGGCCCACCACATCCTGGTGCAGACCGCGCTGTTCCTGGCGGTGGGTCTGATCGAGCGGGTGGCCGGCACCACCGTGCTGGCCCGGCTCGGCGGGTTGGCCGCGGCCGCCCCGATGCTCGCCGTCCTGTTCTTCATCCCGGCGATGAACCTCGCCGGCGTTCCGCCGTTCTCCGGATTCCTGGGCAAGGTCGGGCTGTTCGAAGCGGGCGTGCAGGACGGCCGGGTGCTGGCCTACGTCCTGGTCGCCGGTGGCGCGCTGACCAGCCTGCTCACCCTGTACGCGATCATCCGGGTCTGGGGCCGGGCGTTCTGGCGGCCGCTGCCCGAGCCGGCCCCGATCGGCGGCGACGCGCAGGAGACCGAATCCGGCCGATCCCTGCTGACCCGTCGCCGGGTGCAGCGGGAAGCGGCGCGGCGGATGGCTCGGCAGGAGTCCACCCGGCTGCCGATCGGCATGCTCGGCGCC
This sequence comes from Nakamurella sp., assembly GCA_036524715.1. GTDB lineage: Bacteria > Actinomycetota > Actinomycetes > Mycobacteriales > Nakamurellaceae > Nakamurella. The sequence goes on from DATDBV010000430.1 coordinate 1,362, forward strand.
ACCACCGCAATCGTCGCGGTGGGCCTGCTGCTGACCGTGGCCGGTGGGCCGATCTACGCGGTGGCCGCCAAGGCCGGCGCCAGCCTGAGTGACCGCAGCATCTACGTCACCGCCGTGCTCGACTCGGGTGTGCCGGCGCCGCCGGGATCCCGGCCCGGCACCGACACCGGCAGTGGCACCGACCCCGACAGTGGCACCGGCACCGGCAGTGACGTCGGCACGGGGGCAGGAGGATGAGCCCCGTTCGCAGGCTTCGTGAGCGTGCTGTCCGGGTGCGTGGCGCCCGGATCCCCGGCAGCGGGGGATGGACGCCGTACCTGATGACGCTGGTCGCCCTCGTGCTCGTGTGGATGGCGCTGTGGGGGTCGGCCTCGCTGATCGTCATCCTGCTCGGGGTGCTGGTCAGCGCCTTCATCCTGCTGTTGTTCCCGCTGCCGACCATGTACTTCCGGTTCGGCATCCATCCGTGGCGGACCCTGGTGCTGATCGCCCGGTTCCTGTGGGACGTGGTGGTGGCCAGCGTCCACGTCGCCTGGCTCGCGGTGCGACCGCGGCCGCCGGAATCGAGAGTGACCCAGGTCCAGCTCGCCTCCGATTCGGACCTGCTCGAGGCGCTGACCGGGATGGCCGTCTCCCTGGTGCCGGGCAGTCTGATTATCGACGCCGATTCGGGCACCCGGTCGCTGACCATCCACGTGCTGGACGCGGCCCAGCAGTCCGAAGGAGCCTTCGCCGCGCAGGTGCTGGCCCAGGAGGACCGGATCCGCCGGGCCCTCGGGGACGACGACACGCCCCCGCCGCCGGCGACCACGGCCGGGTGGCGCAAACGAGGTCGGGGGGCCGTGCAGTGACGCTCACCGTGATCGTCGCCGGCACCATGTTCGGCATCGGGGCCATGTTGGCCGCCATCAGGCTGGTCAAGGGACCCACCCAGATCGACCGGGCCGTCGCCCTCGACGTGCTGCTGGCCATCCTGGTCGGCGTCATCGTGCTCATGGCGGCGGTGTCGGCCAGCTCGATCACCCTGGTCATCGCCGTGGTGATCTCATTGCTCGGCTTTCTCGGCTCGGCCAGCCTGGCCAAGCTGCTGCCACGGGACCGGCGGTGACCGGCGTGCTCGACCAGATGAGCGTCGTCGACTGGATCGCGTCAGTGGCCATCGTGCTCGGCGCGCTGATGTCGCTGCTGGCCGGCATCGCCGTCCTGCGCTTCCCGGACACCATGAGCCGCATCCACGCCGCGACCAAACCGCAGGTGCTGGGCATCATGCTGCTGATGCTCGGGGTCGGCCTGCGGCTGCAGTCGCTTGCGGTCATCGGCGTGCTGGTGCTGATCGTGGTGCTGCAGTTCGTCACCGCACCGGTGTCGGCGCACCTGACCGTGCGGGCCGCCTACCGCCACAGTGTTGACGACGGGGTTGACGACGGGGTCGAGTTCGAGGGGTCGGCGGCCACGCCCCGCAAGCATCGAGCCGAAAATGAGCGGGACGGGCCCGGTTCCGCGCGGTAGCGTCCGGCTCGTGCCCGAGACCAACACCGAGATCACCCGACTGTCGAATGCCTATGTGGCGGAGTACGCGCGCCGCCGGCCGATCATGGCGACCTACATGGGTCTGCCCGTCGAGCAGGATCGGCTGGACGACCTGTCGCCCGCCGGTCGCAGCGACGGGCACGAGTTCGCCGTGTCGACCGCGCGCCGGTTGGCCGAGCTGCCGTCCAGCGGACCGGCCGACGACATCGCCCGTGAGGTGCTCACCGAGCGGCTCGAGGTGGATCGCGAACGGTACCTGTCCGGGTGGTCGCATGCGGACCTGAACGTGGTGGCCTCGCCGCTGCAGGAGGTGCGCGAGGTGTTCGACCTGATGCCCGTCGACACCGTCGACGACGTGGCGACCATCGCCCGGCGGATGGCCGCCGTCCCGGCCGCGCTGCTCGGGTACCGGCAGAGCCTGCGGCAGGCGGCCGACGGCGGCAGGGTGGCGGCCGTCCGTCAGGTCGACCGGTGCGCCGAGCAGTGCGACGCCTACGCCGGCCGCACGGCCGCCGCCGGTTTCTTCACCGGCCTTGCCGGAAAGCTGTCCGCGGACCCGGGGGGTGCGCCCGAGTCCCTGGCCGGGGAGTTGGCCGCCGCCGCGACCGCGGCCGACGCCGCCTACGGCGATCTTGCCGACTTCCTGCGCACCGACCTCCGCGGGCGGGCGCCGGAGAAGGACGCGGTGGGCCGCGAGCGGTACGAACTGGGTTCGCGCGATTTCCTCGGCGCGGTGATCGATCTCGAGGAGACCTACCGGTGGGGCTGGTCGGAGTTCCTGGCCGTCGAGGCCGAACTGCGCGCGGTGGCCGACCGGATCGCCCCCGGGGAGGGGCCAGCGGGCGCGGCCGCCGCCCTGGATCGTGACCCGGCGCACCAGCTGACCGGGGTGGACCGCCTGCAGGCCTGGATGCAGGAGCTGTCCGATCGAGCCATCGAAGAACTGGGCCGCGAGCACTTCGACATTCCCGAGCCCCTTGTCCGGCTGGAGTGCCTGATCGCACCGCCGGGCGGCATGGTGGGCGCCTATTACACCGCACCGAGCGACGACTTCACCCGTCCGGGCCGGATGTGGTGGGGGGTGGAGCCCGGTCGCGAGGTGTTCAACACCTGGCGGGAGGCCAGCGTCGTCTACCACGAGGGGGTGCCCGGCCACCACCTGCAGGTCGCCACCTCGGTCTACCGCCGGGACCTGCTCAACGACTTCCAACGGCTGCTGGCCGACTACTCCGCGCACGCCGAGGGCTGGGCGCTGTACGCGGAACGGCTGGTCCGCGAGCTTGGTTACCTGGCCGACGACGGGCAGCTGCTCGGTCTGCTGGACTCGCAGCTGTTCCGCAGCGCGCGGGTGATCGTCGACATCGGCATGCACCTGGAACTGACCATTCCCGCCGGCACCGGGTTCCACGAGGGACAGCGCTGGACCCCCGAACTGGGGCTGGAGTTCCTGCTCACCCGAACGGTCAGCGACCCCGCCCACTGCCGATTCGAGATCGACCGCTATCTGGGGTGGCCGGGCCAGGCACCCGGGTACAAGGTCGGCGAACGGGTGTGGCTGGCCGGCCGGGACGCGGCCCGGCGCCGGCACGGCGACGCGTTCGATCTGCGGGCGTTCCACACCGCCGCGCTGAACATGGGCGGAATGGGCCTGGACGTCCTCGCCCGTCGACTCGCCATGCTCTGAGCGCAGGGGCGGCCGTTTCGGGACGGCCGGCGTCACCCGGCCGGCGGTGCCAACGGGAGCTCCCGGCCGAGCACACCGAACGGCCGCGGATCGCCGGTGAACCGGTAGTGGCGCAGCACGTCGCCGAACCCGAGCCGGCGGTACAGTCGCCATGCCCGGTTGTCGCCCTCGGGCGTGGACAGCAGGATCGATCGCTCGGGCCGGCCCTGCGCCAGTCCGCGCAGCAGGGTCTCGCCCAACCGGCGACCCTGCCAGGCCGGGTGCACGTGCAACTCGGTGAGTTCGAAGAAGTCCGCGAGCTGCGGCAGCGCGGCCGACGGCACCCCGCGTCGGACTTCGGAGTACCACCACTGCCCCGGGGCGCCGCGGTAGCCGTAGGCCAGCCCGTGGACCCGGTCGTCACGGCCGACGCCGACGACACAGTCGAAGCCGTCCCGGCGGCTGTGCTCCTCCCAGAGCACGGAACGGGCGCCGGCCAGCTCGGCCGGGTAGTGCATCGCGGTGAGGTAGATGCCGATCAGTTCTTGCAGCCGCGCCCGGAAGTCCGCCGGATTCAGGCGGCGGACCTCGATCCAGTCCGGTCGGGCGTCGGGCCGACCGTGAGCGGTGGGGGTCGCCATGGCCACCATCAGATCACGCACGGCTCCACCGGACGGACCGAGTTTGTCGGAACCCGCGGTCTGGACGCGATGCCCGAACACGCGTACGATAGAACATGAGTTCGATGACGGGAGACAGAGATGCCGACGATCACGCGCCACCAGCGTCCCGCCTTGTTCGACCGTTCGGAGGCTGTCGGGACGGCGGCGAAGGCGCGGACGACTCGGACGACGCGGACGGTGGGAGTAGTGGGAACGGTGGCGCCGGGGCGGGCGAAAGGAATGCGGATGGACGACGGGCCGGCCGCGGCCGGAATCGGGACCGGCCGGGCGCCGGCGGACTCGAGTGCGATGCCGTCCGCGCCGGTGCCGCAGTCCGCGCGAGACCTGCTGACCGATGCCTCCATGGGACTCAGCCGGGCCTGCGCGGCGGCCGATCCCGCCGACCGGTACGCGATCGCCCATCTGGCCGCCCTGCGCGCGGCCGCGTCGGTGCTCGCCGCGCGGGCCCGGCCCGTCCGGGGCCGGCGGGGCAGCGTGTGGACCCTGATGACCCGGGTGGCGCCGGAGTTCGCCGAATGGGCCGCCTTCTTCGCCGCCGGCTCGGCCAAGCGGCAGGCCGTCCAGGCCGGTTTGCCGGTCGGGGTGAGCGCACGGGAGGCCGACGACCTGGTGCGCCAGGTCGCGGTGTTCCTGTCGCTGGTCGGCGACAGCATGGGATCCGGGCCCTCGCGCAGGCGGTGAATTTCGAGGCGAATGTCACGTCCTCGCCTCGTGCTCAAGGCTACTTGCGGGCGCGCAGCTTCCCGGATCGGACGAGCCGGTCCAGCAGCTTGTCGAAGCTCTGCGCGATCTCACGGGCGCCCGCGGTCGGCCAGTGGTGGATCGGCACCGCCGCGCCCTGGGCCTGCTGGACTGCGGACCGATCGGGCAGCACGGGGCTGAGCACCAGCGGGCCGAACAGATCCCGCAACTCGGCCAGCCGGTACTCCTGCTCGGTCACCCGCGGCCGGAACCGGTTGATCACCACGCCGAGCGGCTGCAGGGCCGGCCGGTGTGCGGATCGTTCGGTCTGCACCGCCTCCAGTGCGCGCTGCACCCCGGTCACCGCGAACAGGGAGGGTTCGGTGACGAGCACCGCGCGGTCGGCCGCGATCAGCGCGCTGCGGGTCAGCTGACCCAGCGAGGGCGGGCAGTCGATGAGCACCAGTTCGGGTTCCGGCCGGACCTTCGCCAATGCGGCGGACAGCCGGAACAGCTTCTTGGAGCCCGGATCGGGATGATTGTGGTTCTCGGTGCGTTCGCTGCCGGGCAGTACCCGCAGCTGGTCCCCCCAGGCGGATTCCCGGACGGCCCGGCCGATGACCTTCGCGGACGGGTCGTCCAACACCTCCGCCACCGACCATTTCAGCTGGCCCTCCACGGCTCCATCCAGGTCCGGCGCCACCGTCGCGGTGGCGTTGATCTGCGGATCCAGGTCGACCAGGAGGGTGTTCAGTCCGCGATGGATGGCCGCGGACGCGAGCCCGAGGGTGACAGTGGTCTTCCCGACTCCGCCCTTGAGGCTCAGCACACTGGCAACCAGCACCGGCCAACCGTACCGGCCGGTGGCGCCCATCCCCGGCATCCGGTGCGCGCGCCGATACGCTGCGAGTCTGCTGTGCAGCGACGAGCCGGCCGGGACAGGAGGAGACGCATGGTGGAGCAGCTCCGGGCGACGACCGGCGATCCGGTCGATCAGGTCCTGGCCGCGCTCGCCGAGCGTGCCACCCAGCGGGAAGGGCCGTCTGCGCACCGGACGGGCGCGCCGTCGATGGCGGCGGTCAGGGTGCTCGACGTAGGCGGCGGCAGCGGGACCCGGGCCGTGCCGCTGGCATCACTGGGCTGCTCGGTCGTCGTGGTCGACTCATCGGTCAACGCGCTGGCCATACTGCACCGGCGGGCCGAGGATGCCGGCGTCGCCGATCGGGTGGTGGGCCGGCAGGCCGATGCCGATCGGCTCGACACGGTGGTCGAACCGGACTCCGCGGATCTCGTGGTGTGTCATCACCTGTTGGAGGAGGTCGACGACCCGGCCACGGTTATGCGGGGTCTGGCCGGCGCAGTGCGGCCGGGCGGTTCGGTGTCCATCCTGGTGGCCGGCCGGCTGGGCGCGGTGCTCGCCCAGACCCTGGCCGGCCGCTTCGATGAGGCCCGGGAACTGCTGAACCGGGCCGACGCCCGATCCGGTCCCGGCGATCCGCTCCGCCGCCGATTCGACGTGCTCGGAGTGCGAACCCTGGTGGAATCGGTCGGGCTGGTCGTGGAGGCGGTGACCGGTGTCGGCGTGCTCGCCGATCTGGTGCCGGCCGCGGCCAGACGGGCCGGGCCCGGCGCGGAGTCCGAGCTGGCCGAGCTGGAGGCGGCCGCGGCCGGGCATCCGGATCTGTTGCCCGTCGCGGCCGATTTGCATCTGGTGGCCCGTCGAGCTGACCCGACCGGCTGGCCGATCGGGGCAGCCTGACCGCCCGAACGTTCGCATCAGGGTGACTCTCGTCACATCGGGGTGAATGGTGTGGCAGATTGCGCAGCCCGCTAGTGGTCTGCCCGCTGGGCTCGTATCCTGGTGTCAGGTCGTCGGTTGGCGGCCGTAGGATGTGACCACACTTTCTGGTGGCCAGGTGCCGGAGGAGGGACCTATGCCGCTCTCCGAGCACGAACAGCGGATGCTAGACGAGATCGAGCGCGCGCTCTACGAGGACGACCCAAAGTTCGCAACAAGCGTCAACGTGAGTCGAATCCGACGTCGCCGCCCCATCGTCGCGGGGTGCCTGTTCGTTGCCGGTCTCGTCGGTTTGGTTGTCGGCGTGATCGCGACGCAGAGCCTGCTCGCCGTCGGCGTCGCCGTCAGTGTCGTCGGCTTCCTGACGATGGTGGCCGCGGTCGGCCTCTTCGTGTTCGGGCAGCCGGGCGCCCGGGCGGCCAAGGGCATGGACAAGAACGCCGGCAAGGCGGGGCCATCGCTGGGCAACCGGATGGAAGAACGCTTCCGTCGCCGCTTCGACGACCCGAACCAGTAGGACGTCCATCGACGCCGCGATCCGCCGGGTCGCGGCGTCGTCGCGTCCTGCCGCGGGGGGTCAGTCCCGCCACCACGCCGGCCGGACCGATCGCGGCACCAACCGCTCCGGCAGCGAGAGCGGTGCGGCGTGGGCCAGTTCGACGGCCAGCGTGCGCGGCGCGTCACCCAACCGGTCGTCCGTGACGACCGGACCGTTGACGACCGGACCGATCCCGTTAGACGGGCCGCCCGCGTACCAGCCGCGCTCGGCCGCCGAGACCAGCACCCGCAGCTGAGCCCGGCCGGCCTCGCTCAGGTGCGCGGCCTTGGCCACCCGGTTGGCGCAGGCCCGAGCCGATTGCGACGGGTCAAGCGCGACGCCGTGGTCGGTCGCCAGGTCCTCGATCTCCAGCCACGCGGCGGCGGCCGCATCGGGCCCGCCGGCGTCCGCGACGGCCAGGTGCCGGTCCCGGCGTCGTCGCCGGACCACCGTCGGCCCGGCAAGCGCCCCCGCCAGCACCGCCACCAGGCCCAGCACCCACCACAGTCCGGCCGGGATGAGGGGCTGCTCGTCCGTCCCCGCCGCGCCCTGGGTACCGGCGCCGGTCGGCACGGCCCCGGTCGGGACATCGTCCTGGCCGAGTTGCTCCTCGTCCGGGATCGACGCGGCGGTCCCGCTCGTCGTCCCGGTCGGGGCCGTGGACGACGCGGTGGACCCGGCGAATCCCTGCTGCCCACCCTGACCGTTGTCGGGCGGGGTCGGGTCGAACTCGACCCAACCGGCGCGATCGAACAGCACCTCGACCCAGGCGTGCGCGTCGTTGCTGGTGACGATGTAGTCGCCGTCGCTGGTGCGGGTGCCTTGAGTGAATCCGACGGCGACCTGGGCCGGCACCCCGACCGCGCGGAGCATGATGGCCATCGCCGAGGCGTACTGCTGGCAGGCCCCTCGCTTGTTCTCCAGGAAGTCGAGGAGGGGGTCCCCGCTCGTTCCCTCCGGCACCACGTCGTCATATTCGAAGCCGTTGGCCGTGCTGAAGTACGACAGCAGCCGATCCGCCTTGTCGAACGCCGTAGCGGCACCGGCGGTGGCCGCGGTCGCGGCGGCGATGGCCTCCGGGCGCAGGTCGCCGGTCGCCAGCAGGTCGCCGCCGGCGCTTGCGGTGTCCGCCCGCAACTCGTCGGCCGTCGGTTGGGCGAAGACGGCGGTCACCAGGTACGGGTCCGGGGAGATCGGTTCGTCGCGGTGAACCGCAATCAGGGACTGGTCGAATGTCCACCCGTCGTCGACGTCGGCCACCGCGGTGACCCCCCGGTACACCGGCAGGACGTCGTCGTTGTACGCCAGTGGCGTCACCGTGACCTGCGTCTGACCGGCCACCAAGGGCTCGTCGGGCAGATCGCCGCTCGCTATTCCGTTCGTCGTGAAGCCGGTGCCGGTCCACTGCTGCAGGCCGACCGTGCGCAGGTACGCCGGTCCGGGCAGGCCGGTGACCCGGAGCATGTCCACCGGTTCACCACGCACGAGGTTGCCGGCCAGCGACGTCTGATCCGACAACCCGATGCCGGTGCTCGTCCCGCTGCCGGTGCGGGGCAGCCGACCGGCGGTGCCGAGGCCGGTGACGGAGTCCGCCACCAGGATCGCGACGACGGTCGCCACGCAGGCCAGGACAAGGCCGGACGCGACCTGGGCCGTCCCGACGCCGGCTCCGGCCCGTCGCCCCGACAGACTCGAGGCGACCAGCAGCATCGCGTACAGCACGGCCGGGGCGGCGAACGCCGTCCACGGCAGCATCGTCACGTCGATCGACGCGGGCACCGCGTACAGGCACAGCAGCGGCAGGGCTACCAGTGCGGGGGCCCGGCACACGGTGATCAGCAGGTCGACGACGAACGCGGTGGCCGAGACCGACAGGCAGATCAGGAACGACAGTTCGGTCGACGACGGGGTGGGGGACACCGTGGTGCGGATCTGGACCCAGGCACCGGTCAGCAGGTCGCCGGCCTCCTGGATCACCGCCGCGTTCGGGATCACCCCGCCGTACCCGCGGACGGTGAACAGGGCCGTCATCGCGATCGCCGCGGCGGCCAGCTGGAGCAGCACGACGGCGACGGCGGGGATCCGGGCCAGCCGCGCGCCGACCCCGACCAGCCAGATCACCAGCACGACCTCGGCGGTCTCGAGGAACCAACCGCCGCCGCTGATCATCGGCGGGATCGCCAGCGTGCCGCCGAGCACGGACAGCGCCCCCAGCAGGGCCGGCACCGCGTGGGTGGGGGTGACGGGCGGCGCCGGGACGCTCGGGGTCGGCCGACCGGATGCCGGCTGGGCCGGATCGGATCGCTGCGGCCCGCGCGGCGGCGAGATGGTGGTCATCCGGCCCGCCCGACGAGTTCGGCCGCCCTCACGCCGGCCACCCCCGGGCTGGCCTCGCAGGCTCGGCCACCCCGACGGGGGTGCCGCCGCCTGCGCCCATGGTTCGCTCGGCAAGCCTCACTCACGCGATCACCGGAATCGGGGTCGGCCGGCTGGGCACGCCCGGCCGGGATGCGTCGCCGTGGCAGGCGCGGCTCCACACTTCGGCGAGATTGTCGCCCCGCCGGACAGGCACGACCCGCCACCCCGTGGACTCCAGCAGGGCCGGTGCGCGGGAATCACCCGTGGCCCGGCCCGGCCCGCGGCCCGCGGCAGCCGGCCAGCTGGTGGTGTCGAGCAGGAACGCGATACCGGTGGTGCCCCGCCGCCGGGCGGCCATCAGCAGCCGGGCCGATGGCGTGTCCAGGCCCCCCAGGACGGCGATCACCAGCCCGGTGCCGGCGATCGACGATGCGTTCATCGTCCGGGTGTCCGGTTCGACGACGGCGAGGGCGGCCAGCACGTCGTCCTCGATGTCCCGGCCGGCGGCGAGCACCCGGCCGGTGTGAGTCGTCAGCCTGATCTGGTGTTCCGCGGCGAGCAAATGCACGCTGATCGACGCGGCCAGGCCGACCGCGGTCTCCAGGCTGGCGGTGGGGCCCGTCCCGCAGTGCGCGGCCGCGCGGTGGTCCAGCATCACGACCGCGCCGCCGTGCGACACCGGCTCCGGCAGCCGGACCATCAGCTCCTCGTCGTGCCGGGCCGACGCCCGCCAGTGGATGGTGCGGATGTCGTCACCGCTGCGGTACGGCCGGACACCCACGTCCGGGTCGCCCCCCGAGCTGCCGGACAGGGCCCGGTCCGCGGCGGCCGACCGCTGACCGGTGCTCAGCGGCATCCCGGCCAGGTCGACCAACGCCGGGACGACCAGCACCGTGGTCCGGCCGTCCAGCGTCCGAGTGTCCTCCCAGAGACCGAACGGGTCGCCGACCCGGACCGTCGGCGGGCCGAGCATGAACCGTCCCCGGCGCGTCGGGCGGATCGGGTAGTCCGTCCGGGCGCGGTGCGCCGCCCGCAGCGGTGGCATCAGGCAACGCAACCCGCTGGTGAGATCCGCGGTGGCCGGCTCCGCGATCTCCAGCACCGACGTCCTGGTGGACCCGGTGTTGGTGATGGTCAGCTGCACCCGGCCCTGGCTGCCCGGGACCAGCCGGGCCGGCGTGACCCGGTGGTCCGCGGTCAGCCGCACGCTGCGCATCGCTCCGGCCATCGTGGCCAGGATCGGCAGGACGACGGCGAAGATACCGACCCGCAACAGGTCCCGTTCGTCGAGCAGGAGCGCGCAGATCGCGGCCGCGATCCCGCCGGCCAGCAGGCACCGGCCGCGGGTGGTGAGCCCGCGCAGGCCCGGCGGTCGGCCGGTGGGACGGCGGTCAGCCACCGCGGGGCACCCGCAGGCGGCTCAGCAGCACCCGGATGACCTCGTCCGCCGAGCGCCGGGCGGCGTGCGCCTCGACGGTGAGCAGCAGCCGATGGGCCAGCACCGGGATGGCCAGCCGCTGGATGTCGTCGGGCACCACGAAGGGACGGCCGTCCAGGGCCGCGGCGACCTTGGCCGCCCGGGCCAGGTGCAGCACGGCCCGCGGCGACGCGCCCAGCCGGACCTCGGGCACCGCGCGGGTGGCGGCGACGATCTCGACCACGTATTGCCGCAGGGGCGGGGCGAGGTGCACCACGGCCACCGCGTCGACGAGGGCGGCGACGGTGGCGGCGTCGGTGACCGGGCGCAGCGCGTCCAACGGGTCGACCCGGTCCCGGTCGGCGAGCATCCCCACCTCGGCCGCCCGATCCGGGTAGCCGATGGAGAGCCGTGCCAGGAATCGGTCCCGCTGCGCCTCGGGCAGCGGGTAGGTGCCCTCCATCTCGACCGGGTTCTGGGTGGCCAGCACCAAGAACGGTCGGGCCAGCGGATAGGTGGTCCCGTCGACGGTGACCTGCCGTTCCTCCATGCACTCCAGCAGGGCCGACTGGGTCTTCGGGGAGGCGCGGTTGATCTCGTCGGCGACCACGATGTTCGCGAACACTGGCCCCGGCCGGAACTCGAACTGCGAGGTCTGCCGGTCGTACACGCTCACCCCGGTGACGTCGCTGGGCATCAGGTCGGGGGTGAACTGGACCCGGCTGACGGTCGAATCCACGCTGCGGGCCAACGACTTGGCCAGCACGGTCTTGCCGGTGCCGGGTACGTCCTCGATGAGCAGGTGACCCTCGGCGAGCAGGGCGATCAGCGCGAGCCGGATCACCTCGGGCTTGCCCAGCACCACCTTCGCGATCGCCGAGCCGATCTGCCCGCCGATCCGGCGGACGGTGTCCAGGTCGGGCAGCTCCGCCGGTGGGCCCATGGGTCCGCGTGCGCCCGGACCCTGCTTCGGATCCAGGTCGACGCGTTGTGCCACGGTTGATTCCTCCTGACGGGCGCCCGGGCCGGGGCAAGCTCTTCCGACCAGTCTGCCAGCCCCGCGCACCAGTTCGGTTTCATCGGCGCCCGGTAGAAGTCGCCGACCAGGGATTCTCCGTGGGTCCTGGTGTGTTCACCGGTGGGTCACACGCCGCTCGGTAGCATTGGACCAATGTCGACCACCGCCGGCCCGCAGGTCCGTCCCCCGGGTCGCCTCCGCGCGGCCGCCGCGGCGCTGATCGCCCAGCTGGCCAAGTTCGGTGTGGTCGGCGGGATCGCCTATGTCATCGACGTTGGCCTGTTCAACCTGCTCAGCTTTGCCGGGTCGACTCCGCTGCTGGCCGGCCAACCGCTGCTGGCGAAGGTCATCAGCACCGGCGTCGCGACCGTCGTGGCGTGGCTGGGCAACCGGTACTGGACGTTCCGGCACCGACGGCGGCCGGACGCCACCCGCGAATTCGTCCTTTACCTCATCATGTGCATGATCGGCCTGCTGATCGCGCTGAGCTGCCTGTGGGTGTCGCACTACCTCCTGGGCTTCACCTCGCCGCTGGCCGACAACATCTCGGCGAACGTCATCGGCCTGGTCGCCGGCTCCACGTTCCGGTTCTGGGCCTACAAGCGGTTCGTGTTCACCCACCGGGCGGAGCCCAGCCTGGCCTGACCGCCTCGGCACGACTCGCCGCGGGCCGGCCCTCGAGGAGCATCGGCCTCCCCCAGACTTCCCAGACTCCCTGCTCCGCGGAAGATCGGCTCGCGGGACGCGGGTTCGCGCCAAGTTTCGGTACGGTTCGCGCCACTTGTCCGCAGGCCGCGCACAATTCCCGGCGCGACCTGCGCACTCGTGGCGCGGAGCGGGAGCGAGTGGCACAGAAGCGGCGCGGAGTTGAGTGTCACGAGGTGCGCCCCCCTGTTTGAGGTGCGCTCTCATCTCATGTCGCGAAGCGCTCGCGCGGAACTTCCGGCCCCCAGCGACCGAATGTTCCGCGGCTCCCGGCCGACCGGCGCCTTGGCCGCGGGGGACTGCTCGCGCGGAACTTCCGGGGGCCTGCAGCGACTGAATGTTCCGCGACGCCGGGCCGATCGGCGCCCGTGGGCCGCGCGTACCGCTCGCGCGGAACTTCCGGGCGCCTGCAGCGACTCATTGTTCCGCAACTCCCGGCCGACCGGCACGTTTGGGCCGCGCGTACCGCTCGCGCGGAACTTCCGGTCGCCTGCAGCGACTGAATGTTCCGCGACGCCCGGCCGACCGGCACCTTTGGGCCGCGCGGGCTGCTCGCGCGGAACTTCCGGTCGCCTGCAGCGACTCATTGTTCCGCGGCTCCCGGCCGACCGGCACGTTTGGGCCGCGCGGACTGTTCGCGCGGAACTTCCGGTCGCCTGCAGCGACTCATTGTTCCGCGGCTCCCGGCCGACCGGCGCCTTTGGGCCGCGCGGGCTGCTCGCGCGGAACTTCCGGTCGCCTGCAGCGACTGAATGTTCCGCGACGTCCGGCCGACCGGCGCCTTTGGGTCGCGCGGACTGCTCGCGCGGAACTTCCGGGCGCTCCCAGCGACTGAATGTTCCGCGACGTCCGGCCGACCGGCAGTTTGGGCCGCGCGGACTGCTCGCGCGGAACTTCTGGTCGCCTGCAGCGACTCAATGTTCCGCAACTTCCGGGCAACCGGCACGTTTCGGCCGCCCAATCCGCTCGCGACCACGGACCCCTTGGAATCGATCATCTGAGCGAACCGAGCCCCTGTGCCCGCGCCGTTCCGCCGCGCCGGCGCGGCTGAACCGACGCCGCTGGTCTCCGGCGTGATCGGGAGCCGACGACTTCGTCCGCGCGGCAGAACCGCGCCTGACCCCCAAGATCGCCCCCCACATCGCCCCACCGATCGCCCCGGAACCGGGGCCGCGGCGCACCGGCCCGTCCTGACTGGTCCGTGATCCGACCGTGACAAGGCTGTGACCTGCGGTTTCCGACAACGGAGGCCGACGGACTCGGGTGCGCCGACCGACCGGCCGTCAAACGGGTCCCGCGAGGCACGCCACCTTTGCCGGCTGGAGCGATCGGCGCGTGCCCACCCGCCCCACCGTCACCCACCGCGATGACGTGCGGTTTTCCGCGCGACACCCGCCCCGGATGGGGGACTTGGGGGTCCGGGTGGCAGGAAGTGGGTTAGAGTGGAGAGGCCTGGGGGACCGGACCTGAGAGTGGGGACGGCGGGCCCCGGGACCGGCGCGGGACCCGAACAGAGCCGCCGTCGCGAGGAGGTGTTCGTCAGATGCCCAAGGGCTTCTACGGCACCTACACGCCGCGGATGGACGACAAGGGGCGGGTCACGTTGCCGGCGAAGTACCGGGAGTCGTTCAAGAACGGGGTGATGCTGGTGCGGGGCCAGGACCACTGCATCTACGTGTTCACCCCCGAGGGGTTCGAGGAATTCGCGGACGCGGCGATCAACGCCCCGATCACGGACGAAAGGGCCCGTGGTTACCAGCGCTACATGCTGGCCAACACCGACGAGCAGCGCCCGGACGCCCAGGGCCGGATCACCGTCACGCCCCGCATGCGCGAGTACGCCCGGCTGACCAAGGACCTGGTCATCACCGGCATCGGCCTGCGCATGGAGCTGTGGGACGCCGACGAGTGGGCGACCTACGAGGCGCAGCAGGAGGCGGCCTACGCCGCCCCGGAGCGGGGGTTGCTCGGCCCCTGACGAGCAGCGCCGGTTCCTGACGCCCGGCCCACATCCGCGTCGGCCCTGACACGACTTCCCCCGTGCCAGGACCCCGGCCCTGACACGACTTCCCCCGTGCCAGGACCCACGCGGATGGGGACCAGGAATCAGGACCCACCCCCTTCCACCGCCCACCACATTCCGTCCGCAGACCACCAGGCGCAGCCCCACCGGGTGCCCCGGCCAGAAGGGAAGGCGCCAATGCGGGGCCAGGCCGGCGACGGTGACGAGCGATCCACCGATGACGCCCCCGGACGTGACGACCGCCGGCACATCCCGGTGCTGGTCGACCGGGTCGACGGGTTGCTCGCCCCGGCGATCGAGGCTGCCACCGCGGACGGCGCCACCGACGTCGTGCTCGTCGACGCCACCCTCGGCATGGGCGGTCACACCCTGGCCCTGCTGCGGGCCCACCCTGGGCTGACGGTCGTCGGCATCGACCGCGACCCGCAGGCGTTGGCGATCGCCGAGCAGCGGATCGCGGCGGCCGGCCTGGCCGAGCGGGTCGAGCTGGTGCATGCGGTCTACGACCGGATCGGCGACGTCATCGCATCCACTGTTCGTTCGGGGCGGGTCCAGGCGGTGCTGTTCGACCTCGGCGTCTCGTCCGTCCAGCTCGACGAGGCCGACCGGGGCTTCGCCTACGCCCAGGACGCACCGCTGGACATGCGGATGGATCCGACCGGCGGCATCACCGCCGCCGAGGTGATCAACACCTACCCGGGCGCGGAGATCACCCGGATCCTGCGCGAGTACGGCGAGGAGCGGTTCGCCCAGCGGATCGCCCGCGCGGTGGTCACCGAACGCGCGAAGCGGCCCTTCACCACCAGCGCCCGGTTGGTCGAGCTGGTCCGGGCCAGCATCCCGGCCGCCGCCCGGCGGACCGGTGGCAACCCGGCCAAGCGCACCTTCCAGGCTCTGCGGATCGAGGTCAACGACGAGCTCGGCGCCCTGCGGCGGGCCATTCCGTCCGCGCTGCACCACCTTTCGGTGGCCGGGCGGATCGTCGTGATGTCCTACCAGTCACTGGAGGACCGGATCGTCAAGCGCGCGATCGCGCCGCTGACCGTGTCCAGGACCCCGGTCGACCTGCCCACCGAACTGCCCGGCCACGAGCCGGAGTTCCGCTGGCTGACCCGGGGCGCCCAGGCCCCGACCGACGACGAGATCCAGGCGAATCCCCGGGCCGCGTCCGCGCGATTGCGGGCGGCCGAGCGCATCAGAGAGGCGGCATCGTGAGCGGGACCAGCACGAAGACGGGGGCCCGGGCCGCGGAGGCGCAGCGGGCCATCGCGCCGGCGACGGACGCGCTCGGGTCGGAGACCGGCCGCTTGTCGTCGGCCACCACCGCTTCCTCACGTCGCGCCTACGAGCGACGGATCCGGCGCCGGCAGAAGATGTCGGAGGACCGCCTGGTGCGGCCGGGCCGCAAGATCCCCACCGTCGCGTTCAACCGGGCCCCGTTCGTGATCGCGTTGATCGCCCTGCTGGGGCTCGGCGTCACCGCCGTGCTGTGGCTGAACACGCTGACCGACGAGGCGGGAATGCGCACCTCGACGGCCAAGAGCCGGACCACCGACCTGCGGCTGACCATTGAGGAGTTGCGCCGGGACGTCGCCATGTTGGACGCGACCCCACGAATCGCCGACCAGGCCAAGGCGCTGGGCATGGTGCAGGCCGGGGATTCGGCGATGCTGATCGTGGACGGCTCCGGTTCGGGGACCGTGGTCGGCGAGCCGTCCGCGGCGGCCGCGCCGGCCCCGCCGGCCGCCCCCACCAGCGCTGCC
>DATDBV010000431.1:0-16925 GCA_036524715.1 Nakamurella sp.
ACCACCGTCCCACCCGGCCCGCGGCGCACCGAGGTCCCAGGTCACGGCATTCCCGCCGAGGCCGGGGCGGTGCGTCCGGAAGACGTCAGGGCCACGGGTCACCCGACCCGCGGCACAACCGAACCCTGCGTTCGCCTGCCCGGAAACCAGGCGAGCGCCGCACCAGGAAGGACGGCCCATGGCTGTCGTGACCATGCGCCAGATGCTGGACGCCGGTGTCCACTTCGGACACCAGACCCGGCGCTGGAACCCCAAGATGAAGCGTTTCATCTTCACCGAGCGCAACGGCATCTACATCATCGACCTGCAGCAGACCCTGCAGTACGTCGACCGCGCGTTCGAGTTCGTCAAGGAGACCGTCGCCCACGGCGGCACCATCCTGTTCGTAGGCACCAAGCGGCAGGCCCAGGAGGCCATCGCCGACCAGGCGACCCGGGTCAACATGCCGTACGTGAACCAGCGCTGGCTGGGCGGCATGCTCACCAACTTCTCCACCGTGCACAAGCGGCTGCAGCGGCTCAAGGACCTCGAGGCCATGGAGACCTCCGGCGAGTTCGAGGGGCGCACCAAGAAGGAGGTGCTGCTGCTCACCCGGGAGAAGGAGAAGCTGGCCAAGACCCTGGGCGGCATCCGGGACATGGCCAAGGTCCCGTCCGCGGTGTGGATCGTGGACACCAAGAAGGAGCACATCGCGGTCGGCGAGGCCCGCAAGCTGAACATCCCGGTCGTCGCGGTGCTGGACACCAACTGCGATCCGGACGAGGTCGACTACCCGGTGCCGGGCAACGACGACGCGATCCGCTCGGCCGCACTGCTCACCAAGGTGATCGCCGAGGCGGTCGCCGCCGGCCTGATCCAGCGCAGCGGTGGCGGCGCCGGCGGCACCCAGGAGGAGCCGCTGGCCGAGTGGGAGCGCGAACTGTTGGCCGCCGGTGAGCAGCAGGTCCCGGCCGCGGAAGCGGTTGCCGCCCCGGAGACCGCCGAGACCGCCGAGGCCCCGGAGACCGCCGAGGCCCCGGAGACCGTCGAGGTCGTCGAGGTGGCGGCCGAGGAGCCGGCACCCGCCGAGGCCTGACCGGATCGGCCCGGGGCCGACCACCGGCCCTGGGCCGACCACCGCTCCCGGGCCGACCACACCGAACCGAACACCCACCAATCGCGATCAGCACAGACAAGGAACACCGCCGACATGGCAATCAGCGCGGCCGATGTCAAACGGCTCCGGGAGATCACCGGGGCCGGCATGATGGACTGTAAGCGGGCTCTCGAGGAGTCCGGCGGCGACTTCGACAAGGCTGTCGAGTTCCTGCGCATCAAGGGTGCGAAGGACATCGGCAAGCGGGCCGAGCGCACTACGGCGAACGGCCTGGTGGCCGCGGTCGGCGGCGCGTTGATCGAGCTCGACTGCGAGACCGACTTCGTCGCCAAGAACTCCGAGTTCCAGGATCTGGCCGAGCGGATCGTCAACGTCGCCGCCACCCAGGACGCCGGCGTCACCGTCGACGGGGTTCTGGCCGCCGACCTGGGCACGGGCAGCGTCGCCGACGAGATCAACGCGCTGTCCGCGAAGATCGGGGAGAAGCTCGAGCTGCGCCGGGTCGTCAAGTACGACGGCAATACGACCGTCTACCTGCACAAGCGGTCCGCCGACCTGCCGCCGGCGATCGGCGTGCTCGTCGCATACGCCGGCGACACCGACGACGCGGCCGAGGCCGCGCGCGGTGCGGCGATGCAGATCGCATCGCTGAAGGCCCGCTACGTCTCCCGCGAGGACGTCCCGGCCGAGGTCGTGGACAGCGAGCGGCGCATCGCCGAGGCCACCGCCCGCGAGGAGGGCAAGCCGGAGGCGGCGCTGCCCAAGATCACCGAGGGCCGGGTCAACGGGTTCTTCAAGGAGGCCGTGCTCACCGAGCAGGCCTCGGTGCTGGACTCGAAGAAGACCGTCGGCGCGCTGCTGTCCGCGGCCGGGGTCACGGTGACCGCGTTCACCCGCTTCGAGGTCGGCACCGCCTGATGCCCGAGGTGCGCCCGCGGCGCCCGTTCCGCCGGGTCGTCCTCAAGCTGGGTGGCGAGATGTTCGGCGGCGGTGACGTCGGGGTCGATCCAGACGTCGTCACCACCGTGGCCGAGCAGATCGCCGAGGTCGTCGCCGACGGCGTCCAGGTCGCCGTCGTGATCGGCGGCGGCAACTTCTTCCGCGGGGCCCAGTTGCACGAGCGGGGCATGGACCGCGCCCGCGCCGACTACATGGGCATGCTCGGCACCGTGATGAACTGCCTCGCGCTGCAGGACTTCCTGGAGCGCGAGCACCACCTGGACACCCGGGTGCAGACCGCGATCACCATGGGCCAGGTGGCCGAGCCCTACATCCCGCGGCGGGCCGTGCGGCATCTGGAGAAGGGCCGGGTCGTCATCTTCGGCGCCGGCGTGGGCATGCCCTACTTCTCCACCGACACCACGGCCGCGCAGCGGGCACTGGAGATCGGCGCCGAAGTGGTGCTGATGGCCAAGGCGGTCGACGGGGTCTACGACGCGGACCCGCGGGTCGTCCCCGACGCCACGATGTTCCACGAGATCACCCACCGCGAGGTGCTCGAGAAGGGGCTGCAGGTGGCGGACGCCACGGCCTTCAGCCTCTGCATGGACAACGACATGCCGATCATCGTGTTCAACCTGCTGACCGACGGCAACATCGGTAAAGCTGTGCGTGGGGCAACCATCGGCACCCTGGTGTACACACCCCCGCGCCAGGACAACCGTACGCAGCGGGAAGGGCACGGCGAATGATCGACGAGGAACTCTTCGACGCCGAGGAGAAGATGGAGAAGGCGGTGGGCGTTGCCAAGGACGACCTGGCCACCTTGCGCACCGGCCGGGCCAACCCGAACATGTTCGGCCGCATCCAGATCGACTACTACGGCGCGCCCACCCCCATCACCCAGATGGCGACCATCAACGTGCCGGAGGCGCGGATGGCTGTCATCAAGCCCTACGACGCCAGTCAGCTGCGCGCGGTGGAGAAGGCGATCCGCGATTCCGACCTGGGCGTCAACCCGACCACCGACGGCATCGTCATCCGGGTGATCTTCCCGCAGCTCACCGAGCAACGGCGGCGCGAGCTGGGCAAGACCGCCCGGGCCAAGGGTGAGGACGCCAAGGTCTCGATCCGCAACATCCGGCGCAAGTGCACGCACGCCCTGGACAAGCTGGCCAAGGACGGCGAGGTCGGCGAGGACGACGTGACCCGCGCGGAGAAGGAACTCCAGCAGATCACCGACCGGTACACCACCCAGGTGGACGAGCTCGTCAAGCACAAGGAAGCCGAGCTGCTCGAAGTCTGATGGCAGCCAAGAGTGCCGGCCGCAATCTGCCGATGGCGATCGGCGTCGGCCTCGGTCTCGGAGCGCTCGCGCTGGTCAGTCTGCTGACCTATCGGATCACTTTTCTGGTCATCATCGCCGCCGCGGTGGCGGTGTCCGTCTGGGAACTGCAGGGCACGCTGTCGCGGGCCCGCGGGCTGCAGATCAGCTGGATCCCGGTCGGCGTCGGGTCGGTCGCGACAATGGCCCTGGCCTGGCCGTACGGGCCGGCCGCGCTCGGCATCGGGATCGCGGCCACCACGCTGGTCTGCATGGTGTGGCGGTTCCGCGGCGGCGCCGACGGCTACCTGGCCGACCTGTCGGCGTCGGTATTCGTCATCGTGTACGTCGGCCTGTTCGCCGGCTTCGCGGCCCTCATGCTGGTGCCCGACGACGGCGCCCAGCGGATCCTGACCTTCCTGCTCCTGGTTGTCGCCAACGACGTCGGCGGCTACGCGGCCGGTGTGCTGGCCGGCAGACACCCGATGGCGCCCACCATCTCGCCGAAGAAGTCGTGGGAGGGATTCGGCGGCTCGGTGGCCGCCTGCATGCTGGCCGGCGCGCTGTGCCTGTGGCTGATGCTGGGCGCCCAGTGGTGGCACGGCCTGTTGGTCGGCGTGGCCATCGCCGTCACCGCCACCATCGGCGACCTGACCGAGTCGCTGATCAAACGGGATCTGGGCGTCAAGGACATGGGCACGCTGCTGCCCGGGCACGGCGGGCTGATGGACCGGATGGACTCGTTGCTGCCCTCCGCCGTCGTCACCTGGGCATTGCTGGCCCTGGTGGTCTGATCCCCGCGTGGCAAGATCGGGTGGGTGACCCCGCCCCTGGTGTTGTTGCATGCGTTCCCCCTGGACTCGCGGATGTTCGACGCCGTCCGCCCCGCCGTGGCCGCCCGGACCCGGCTGCTCACCCCGGACCTGCGGGGCTTCGGCGGTGGCGCGCCCGTCGGTGACGCGGCGCCCGACCTGACCGTGCTCGCCGACGACGTGCTGGCCGGGTTGGAC
This sequence comes from Nakamurella sp., assembly GCA_036524715.1. GTDB lineage: Bacteria > Actinomycetota > Actinomycetes > Mycobacteriales > Nakamurellaceae > Nakamurella. The sequence continues at coordinate 4,370 of DATDBV010000431.1, forward strand.
GCGGCCGGCATCCCGCGGGCGATCGTCGGCGGGGTGTCCATGGGCGGCTACATCGCGCTGAACCTGCTGCGCCGGCATCCCGACCGGATCGCCGGCCTGGTGCTGGCCGACACCCGCAGTGGTGCCGATGACGACGCCGCCCGGCAGCGACGTCTGGCGGTGGCCGAGCGGGCCGACCGCGGGGACATCGCGGCCGGGCCGGACGCGATCGCCCCACTGGTCGCGGACACGGCCTCCGACCTGGTCCGCGCGGACCTGGCCGCGATCGCCGGGGCCGTACCGGCGGCCACCATCGCCTGGGGGCAGCGGGCGATGGCGGCCCGTCCCGACTCGACCGGGGTGCTGGCCGCGACGACCGTCCCGGTGCTGGTGGTGGTGGGGGAGAAGGACGTGATCACCCCGCCCGCGGTGGCCCGCGAACTGGCCGCGACGGCCCCCGAGGCGGAGCTGGTCGAGCTGCCCGGCGTCGGGCATTTGTCGCCGGCGGAGGACCCGGTCGGCTTCGCCGATGCGCTGATCGGGTGGCTCTCGCGTCGCTTCTGAGGCCGTCGGCAGCGGGCCCTGTCGGACCCCTGTGGCAGGGTGGACGTCATGGGGAATCCGAACACATTCGGTCACGAGCAGTTGATGCCGGGCGCATTGCCGGCCTATCCCGGGGCGCACGAGCTGGCGGCGGCCACATCCGGCCAGTCGCTGGTGCTGCGCGGGCTGACCAAGGCGTTCGGCCCGCGGGTCGCGGTGGACCGCATCGATCTGGACGTGCCGGTCGGCTCCTTCTTCGGGCTGGTCGGGCCGAACGGCGCGGGCAAGACGACCACCCTGTCGATGGTGACCGGCCTGCTCCGCCCGGACGCCGGCCGGGTGCTTGTGGCGGGCATCGACGTCTGGTCCGACCCGGCCGCGGCCAAGGCCCGGATGGGGGTGCTGCCCGACGGGCTGCGCCTGTTCGAGCGGCTCTCCGGGCCCGAGCTGCTCAGCTATCTCGGCCGGCTCCGCGGCATGCCGCTGGAGGTGGTCAGGCAGCGTTCGGCCGAACTGATCCGCGTGCTGGACCTGGACGACGCCGGCAACAAGCTGGTCGCCGACTACTCCACCGGCATGCGCAAGAAGATCACCCTGGCCGCCGCCCTGCTGCACTCGCCATCGCTGCTGCTGCTCGACGAGCCGCTGGAGGCGGTCGACCCGGTGTCGGCGCGGATCATTCGCACCGTCCTGTCCCAGTACACCCGGGCCGGCGGCACGGTCGTGTTCTCCTCGCACGTGATGGCCCTGGTGGAGGGCCTGTGCTCGCACATTGCGGTGATGGCGGGCGGCCGGATCATCGCCGCCGGCGAGCTCGCGCAGGTGCGCGGCAGCGCGGCCAGTCTGGACGACGCGTTCATGCACCTGGTCGGCGCATCCGACGTGCAGGAGGGGGGTCTGTCATGGTTGGGGTCTTCGCCGGCCTGAAATGGCACCTGGTCACCAGTCGGCTGCGCGGGGCGAGTGGCGCCAAGAAGGTCTGGATGGCCATCGGCTTCGTCGCCCTGGCGATCCTGCTGCTGTTCGTCGCGTTCGGGTTCGCAAGCTTCCGGATGCTGCCCGAGGACGCCGTCCCCGTGATGGTCACCATCCTGACCCTGCAGCTGATCGGCTGGATGCTCACCCCGCTGGTCGCGTTCGGCGTCGACGAGACCGTCGACCCGCAGCGGTTCGCCCTGCTGCCGCTGCGGCCGCAGACGCTGCAGGTCGGGTTGCTCGTCACCGCCCTGATCGGTTACCTGCCGCTGGCCAACATGGTGGTGCTGTTGGGCATCGCGGTGGCGCTGAGCGTGCCGTTGGCCCTGCTGCCGGTTGCGCTGGCCTGCATGGTGATGCAGATGCTGCTCTGCGTGGTGCTGTCCCGGGCGGCCTCCACCTCCATGTCCGCCCTGATGAGCAGCCGGCGCGGCCGAGATCTGGGCATGGCCGTCGGCCTGGGCATCTTCGTGCTCTACATGGCCTTCGTGCTGGTCGTGAACAACCCGACCGCCGATCCGTCCGCGAATGGCGGCGCGATTCGCAGCGGGGTGTTCGGCGTGGCCGAGATCCTGCAGTGGACCCCACCCGGTGCGCTGGCCGTCCTGCCGTCGTTGGTCGGCGCCGGTGAGTGGGGTCGGGCGGTGGTCGCGGCCGCGATCGCGCTGGCCGGCCTGTGGTTGGCCTGGTGGTGGTGGTCGGTGGCGCTGCGCCGCAACCTGACCACTGTCCCCTCCTCCACCGAGGGGTCCGCGCCGTCGCACGGCGCCGAGGGCACCGCCGTCGCGGTTGGTGTCGTCGGCACGATGAAGGTGGTCGCCGGTCGGGACCGGTTGCTGGCCTGGCGGGATCCGATGCGCCGGATGCCGTGGCTGATGGTGGTGATCCTGACGATCGCCTGGCCGTTCGTGGTGGTCCGCGGATCGGGGGCGATCTTCGCGGTGGCGCTCGGTGCGCTGCTGTGCGGCGCCCAGGCCGGCAACCAGTACGGCGTCGAGGGTTCCGGACTCTGGCTGCACCTGATGACGGTCACCGATCGGGTCCGCGCCCGCGGCGAGGTGCTTGGACACGCGGTGGTGGCGCTGGTACCGGGCCTGGTGATCGTGCTCGCCGGCATCGCGGTGCAGGCCGTCGTGTATGACGACTACGCCCAGGTGCCGGCAGCTGTCGGGGTGTGCCTGGCCGCGTTGTTCGGCGCGGTGGCGGTGTCCTGCTACCTGTCGGCGGTGGTGCCGTACGCGCAGCCGCAGAGCCGCAAGTCGATGTTCGCCTCCAGCGTGCCCGGTCAGAAGGGGCGCACCTTCGTGGCCAGCTTCGGCTTCCTGATCGGCGGCGCCGTGATCGCCCTCCCCGCGATCGTCTGCACCCTGCTGTCGTTGCTCGTCGACCCGATCTGGGGATGGGCGGCCCTGGTCATCGGGCCGGTCGCCGGGCTGATCGCGCTGGCGGTCGCGGTCCGGCTCACGGCGAACCGCTTCCTGACGAGCGCGCCGGAGATCCTCGAGATCGTGCGTGCCGGGGACCGGGTGTAGTCGTGGACGCCAGGGACCCCTTCGCCGGTCTGCGTTCGTCGGTCCTGAGCAGGGCCGCGGCCGACGAGTTCTCCGGCGTTGTCCTGGTGCGCCGCGGTGACGAGGTGCTGTCCGAGGTGGTGGGCGGCCGGGCCAGCCGGAGCTGGTCGGTCCCGATGACGGCGGCCATGCGGTTCGACGTCGCCTCGATCACCAAGCTGTTCACTTCGGTCGCCGCCCTGCGACTGGTCGGCGACTGCCGGCTGGCGCTGGACACGCGCATCGTCGACGTGCTCGATCTGGCCGACACGACCATCTCACCGCAGGTCACCGTCCGGCACCTGCTGACCCACACCTCCGGCATCGCGGACGACGCGGACGAGGAGGCCGGTGAGGACTACGCGGACCTGTTCGTCGACGTGCCCAGCTACGGGGTCGTCGAGATCGCCGACACGCTGCCGTTCTTCGTGCACAAGCCGCCCGTCTTCGCACCCGGCCAAGGATGCCGGTACTGCAACGCCGGCTATCAACTGGCCGGGTTGGCCGTCGAGCGGATTTCCGGTCTGCGCTTCCGGGAGTTCGTACGGGAGAACGTGTTCGAACCGGCCGGCATGACCAGGTCGGGATTCTTCTGGCGGCAGGACGATGTGCCCGACGTCGCCGAGGGCTGGGATCCGGTGTCGGCCGCCGACCCGGGTCGCGGCGGCTGGCGGCAGAACACCTACAGCTATCCGCCGATCGGCGACGCCGCCGGTGGGGCCCACGTGACCGCGGCCGACCTGATCGGCTTCCTGCAGGCGCTGCGCGCCGGGCGGTTGCTCAACGCGGAACTCACCGCCGCGTTCCTCACTCCGCAGGCGAAGCACCACGAACGGGACGGCCACGAGATCTGGTACGGATTCGGTCTCGAGTTCGACCTCGACGCCGACGGAGCCGTTCGCAGCTACTACAAGGACGGCATCAACGCCGGGGCCAGTGCCATCGTCCGGCACTACCCGGGGCCGGACATCGACGTGGCGGTGCTGTCAAATTCCGAAAAGGGCGCCTGGCCGGTGATCGATGACGTCCACCGAAGTGTCCGGGCGTTGCACCCGGACGTCGGCGAATCGGGCTTCTGACGCGGGCCGACCCTTCGGCCGGCGGCCCATCGTCCGGTGCTGCATGGTCCCCCGCGTGGCCGTTGACCTGCGCGGGCCCTCTTGGATGACAAATGTTCGGCCGCAGGTTGACGTCGGAATCGGCCCAGAGGTCGCTGCGGCGGGGATCTCCGCCAGTGAATTCGGCCCGTTCGGCGCCGTCGAATCGGCGGTGCCGGAACTGCGGGAGAAGTCACCGTCCCCGCGCCCGACATCCACACCAGCAGTTCAAGAAAGCTGCTCTTGTGGATCTGGGCAGGACAGCCACGGTGGTCGCGAGCCCGGCCGCGCCCAACAGGCCACACCACCCGACCACCCAAGCTCAAGGATCATGATCTTGGGCCGACCATGCGGACAAGGTCACCGAACGGGCCGCTTTCGATGACAACGGTCCGACCTGCGGGTCACGGGACACTGCGTTGATTCCCTGCGCACGTCGATCGCAGGCGGACTGACGGCAAGGCGGACTGACGGCAAGCGGGCTACGGTGACGAAAGCCAGGTGGGAGCCGGCCGGACGTGAAGTGAGGTGGCTCGATGGTGCGCAGGTTCGTGCTGACAGCGTTACTGGCAGTGTCGGTCGGACTGGCCGGAGGAGTAGTCGCACCAGTGGCGTCGGCCGCGCCCCGTGGCGAAGTGTTCCCCGCGGTCATCAACCTCCCCGACGGGTTCCGGCCGGAGGGCATCGCCACCGGTCGGGGCGTTTCGTTCTATGTGGGTTCACTCCGTGACGGGGCGATCTACCGGGGCAATCTGGTCACCGGCAAGGGCGCGGTGTTGGTGCCCGGGGTGCCCGGGGTGCCCGGGGTGCCCGGGGTGCCCGGGGTGCCCGGCCGCGTTGCCGTAGGTCTGGAAGTCGACCCGCGCAATCGGCTGTTCGTGGCCGGCGGGACGACCGGCACCGGAACTGTCTACGACGCAGCGTCCGGTGCCAAGCTCGCGACTTACCAGTTCGCGACCGGCGGTGCCTTCATCAATGACGTGGTCGTCACCCGGAATGCCGCCTACTTCACCGAATCAGTCAACCCGGAGCCGGTGCTCTACGTGGTACCCATCGGGCGAGGCGGCAAGCTCGGTGACGCAGTGCGAACGCTGAAGCTCACCGGCGATCTCAAGTATCAAGCGGGCTTCAACGTCAACGGAATCGAGGCGTCCGAGGACGGTCGCACGCTGGTCGTCGTCCAGTCGAACACCGGCCGGCTCTTCGCGGTCGACCCGGCTACCGGGGTCACCCGCGAGGTCGATCTCGGCGGCGCCTCGGTGTCGTTCGGCGACGGCCTGCTGCGCCGCGGCAACACTCTCTTCGTGGTCCGAAATCAGCTGGATCAGATCGACGCGTTCCGCATCAACCGGTCCTTCACATCCGGCATTCTGGTGAACACGATCACCGACCCCGACTTCGACGTTCCGACCACCGTGGCCGCCTTTGGCCCGTATCTGTACGCGGTGAACGCCCGCTTCAGCACCCCACCAGCCCCGGAAACGAAGTACACAGTCGTTCGAGTGCCTGCCCACCGCTAGCCCATGTGGCAGCGTAATCCTTCCCGAAAGGACTGATTCATGCTTTACGACACCATCCTGTGCGTGGTCGACTCGGCCGGCAACAAGCTCACCCAGGACCGGGTCACCGAGTTCGTCAAGCTGACCGGCAACTCGCTCCACGTGATCTACCTGGCGCCCGAGTATCTGATCACCGGCGAGGTGAGGCCAACCCCTGGTCTTCCTGACGCCGGCACCGACGTCGACATCGACCCCGAACATGTGCGCAAACTTCAGGAGTATCTCGCCCGCGCGAACGCCGACGGGATCGACGCCCACGGCGAGATCGTGCCGGCGACCCACTACGAACGCAGTGACGCCATTCTGGCGCGGGCTCAAGCTCTCAAAGCGGATCTGGTCATCCTCAACACCGAGGTTGGTGGGCAGAAGGCCAAGGCCAAGCTCGCCGAGAAGATCGCGGCACACCACGACAAGATTGCGGTGCTCATCGCACGTTCGACTGCCTGAGCAGCAGAGGCTAGCGGCCCATCGCCCGGTCCGCGAACGCCCGCAGGCCGGACCGTTGCGGATGGTCCGGACCGCCCTGCTCGTCGTCGCCGGCCTCCACCCTGGCGAAGGTCTCGGTGTCGCTGTCCGCGAGCTCCCGGACGGGTTCGGACCGATCGAAGTCGGCCGCGATCGCGTTGAGCTTGTCGTCGGTCGACTCCGCCGCGGCTTCGGCGTTCCGCACAGCCGGCGACGGCGCGGTGACGTGCGACTGCTCGGCCTTGAGCGACTCGACGGTCACCTCGTCCCACGGCCCGGGCCCCTCGTCGTACGATGCCGGCAGGCCGGTCGGACGCTCATCCGGATCCGCGGGGAAGTCGGCGGTCACCGGTCGGTTCGCCTCCGTGGCCGGGGGATCGAGCAGCGTGGGTCCGGTGGCTGCCAGCTTGTCCACCTGGCTCAGATGGTCCCGCAACGAGGCGAGTTGGTCGAGCACGTGGGAGCGCAGGTTGGTCAGTTCCCCGACGGCATGGTCGGCGTCGGCCACCCGCAGGTGGGCCTGCGCCGCCGCCCGACGCACCAGTTCCGCTGCGTGCGCGGTGGCCTCGGCGACCAGCCGCTGCGATTCGGCGGTGGCGTCCGCGACGCGCTGCTTGGCGTCCGCAACCGACAGCTCTTCGCGCTCGGTCAGCCGCTGGTGCGCCTCGGCCCGCCGCGAGCTGATCGCGATCTCGAAGTCCTCCTCGATGGCGGCACGGCGCGCGGCGCTCTCCGAATCGAGCCGGTCCCGCTCGGCCTTGGCGGTCGCGGTCAATCGCTCCGCCTCGTCGCGGGCCGAACCCAGGGTCTGCGACGCCTCGGTGCGCGCGGACGTGAGGGTTTGGTCAGACTCGGTGCGGGCTGCGGTCAGCGTGGCCAGCGCCTCGTCCCGGGCCGCGGTGATGGTCGACCGGGACTCCGCGGACGCCTCGCCGACCAGCCGCTCGGCCTCCGCGGTGGCCGAGGACAGCGCGGCCTGCGACTCATGCTGAGCGCTCGAACGGGTGTGTTCCGCCTCGGTGGTCGCCTCCGCGAGCAAGTCGCGCACCTGGTCGGCCAGCTGCCGGCGGGTGCGCTCGCGCTCGATGTCGAACGCTCCGCGTTCCGCTGCCGTGGCCGCGGTCATCTCGCCGGCTACGGCGCGAACCTTGTCCGCGTCGGTGTTGGCCCGGGCGCGGATCTCGGCGGCCTCCTCCTCGGCCAGCCGGATCATCCGTTGCATCCGGTTGGACAGGCCGGTCATGGAAACCGGTTCGCGGGCCATGTTGTCCAGCTGGGCTCGCAGCTCGTCGGTCTGCCGCTGGGCCGACTCGAACTGCGCCGAGACTTCGGACAGCCGCTGGTTGGTGGCATCGCTGTTCGCCGTGGCGATGCGCAGGTCGTATTCGAGTCGCTCCAGATGCGCGGTCACCTGTTCGGGGGCGAAGCCGCGCCGGACGAGGTCAAAGGGAATCTGGGCCGGCAGCCACTCGTTCGTGCTCATCGCTCCATCGTTCCACTCGGTTGCGCCGACTCGGTGGAAGCAACGCCGGGGGCGTCGTGCGCAGGATGATGCCCGGCCGCCGGCTCCACCAGCTCCACCAGAACCCCGCCCGCGTCCTTGGGGTGCAGGAAATTGATCGACGAGCCGGCGGTGCCGGTCCGCGGCTCGTCGTACAGTGTCCGGACGCCGGCCGCCCGGGCCGCGTCGGCGGCCGCTCGGACGTCGTCGACCCTGAAGGCCAGCTGCTGCAGCCCAGGTCCGTTTCGATCCAGGAACTTGCCGATCGTCGATTCGGGGCCCAGCGGGGCCAACAACTGCACCTGGGCGCCGGCGCCGAAGGAGATCATCGCCTCCCGCACCCCCTGCGCCTCGTTGGTCTCCTGATGGGCGAGCCGGCCACCCAGGGAGTCGGTATAGAACGCGATGGCGGCATCCAGGTCGGGCACCGCGACCCCGACATGATCGATCGCTGACGTCTGCAAGGCCATGCCCTACGGTAGCCCCCATGGATGACCGGCCCGTGTCCGCCGCGGGCCGGGTCGTCCCGATGATCGAGGCGGCCGCCGGCGGGTCCGTGCGGTCGACCGCCCGGCTGATCAGCCTCGTCGAGGCGGGCGGGGCGTCCGCCGCCGCGGTGTCGGCGGCCCTGATCGGGCGGCCCCGCGGCGCCGCCGTGCTGGGCGTGACCGGACCGCCAGGGGTGGGCAAGTCCACCCTGGTCACCGCGTTGGTCGGCCGCTACCGCAGCCGCGGTGAACGGGTCGCCGTGCTCGCCGTCGACCCGTCGAGCCCGTTCACCGGTGGGGCGCTGCTCGGGGACCGGGTTCGGATGACCGAGCACAGCACCGACCCGGGCGTGTTCATCCGTTCCATGTCCAGCCGGGGGGAACTCGGGGGTCTGTCCGCGGCCACCGCGGGAGCGGCGGATCTGCTGTCGGCCATCGGTTTCGACGCCGTCGTCGTGGAAACCGTCGGGGTCGGGCAGAACGAGGTCGCGGTGCTGCGGCTGGCCGACACGGTGCTGCTGGTCCTCGCTCCGGGGCTGGGCGACGGGGTCCAGGCCGCCAAGGCCGGCATCCTGGAGATCGCCGACCTCCTGGTGGTCAACAAGGCGGACCGGGACGGCGTGGCCACCACCGTGCGCGACCTCAAGGCGATGATCGCGCTGGGCCGATCCGGCCGGGTCGAGGCGACCGATTGGCGGGTGCCGGTGCTCACCACGGTCGCGACCCAGGGGCCGGGCTCGGATCGGTCCGGGCTGGACGGGGTGCTCGATTCGATCGACGCCCATCGGTTCCACCTGGACCGACACGAGGGGCCCGACCGGCGGGCAACGCGAAGGGCGCAGGCGGCGGTCGAGGCGGTCGTGCTCCAGCGATTGCAGGAGTCGCTGCGGTCGCCGGTGGGTCGCGAACAGCTGGCGGCCGCCGCGGCCGCGGTGGCCGACGGCTCCGTCGACGCGCACACCGCCGCCGCGCGGGTGCTGCAGGCGCTGGCCACGGACAACTGATTTGAGCCGTCCGGCCGCCCGGGTACCGTCACGAGCATGGCGGAAACGATCACGACCACCGATGTGGTCAAGCACTACGGATCGGTCACCGCCGTCGACGGGGTCTCGCTGTCCGTCGGCGACGGTGAGTTCTTCGGCATCCTCGGGCCGAACGGCGCCGGCAAGACCACCCTGGTCGAAATGATGGAGGGCCTGCGCGAGCCCGACTCCGGGACGATCACCGTGCTCGGTGAGCCGGTGTGGCCGCGGAACACCGCCCTGCTCGGCCGCATGGGCGTGCAGCTGCAGGGGTCGTCGTTCTTCGAGCGGCTCACCGCCCGCGAACAGCTCGCCACCTTCGGTGACCTGTACGGGGCGCCCGCCTCCCGGATCGACGAGATGCTGGAGATGGTGGGGCTGACCGACAAGGCGTCGACCCGGGCCGAGAAGCTCTCGGGCGGTCAGACCCAGCGTCTGTCCATCGCCTGTGCCCTGGTCCACGATCCCGACGTGGTCTTTCTCGACGAGCCGTCCGCGGCCCTGGATCCGCAGGCCCGGCGGAACCTGTGGGACGTGCTGCGAGCGATCAACGATCGCGGCAAGACGGTCGTGCTGACCACTCACTACATGGACGAGGCGGAGATGCTCTGCGACCGCGTGGCGATCATGGACGCCGGGCGGATTCTGCTGCTCGGTCCACCCGCCGAGCTGGTCCGCGGGCTCGACGCACCGGTGCGGATCTCGGTCGAGGCCGGCGTGCTCAGCCAGGATCGCGCCGCCGGGATCGGCGGGGCGGAGCAGGTCTTCGGTGACGGGACATCGACCGTCATCACCACCCGTCGCCCCGCCCCGGTGCTGCAGGAGCTCGCCGGCCTGGACGCGCTGAGCGGCCTGCAGGTGCGCGGCGCCACCCTGGAGGACGTGTTCCTGTCGTTGACCGGACGGGAGTACCGGGCATGACATCCACCGACATGATCCAGGCGCCGGCCGTGCAGGCCCGGTCGGGCCTGCGCGGTTTCGTGAGCCTGTCCGCGGCGATGTTCAAGGGGTTCTACCGGGACTGGCTCACCGTGGGCTTCTCGGTGTTGTTCCCGCTGTTCTTCATCGTCATCTTCGGCACGGTCTTCGGGGGCAGTTCGACCACGGCGCCCAAGGTCATCCAGATCGGTGACGTCGCGGTGATCGACGCGCTGCCGGCGCCGGCCCGGGACGCGTTGGAGCAGGCCGTCGACATCACGCCCGGCACCGATCTGGCCGCCGCCCTCGACGAGGTGCGAAAGGGTGACGCCGGCGCGGCGATCGAGCAGCAGGGCGACACAATGATCGTGCACTACTCGTCCGCCGACCAGGTCACCGCGGCTTCCGTGCAGGCCATCTTCAACGCGTTCGTCAACCAGGCGAACATCAGCGCGTCCGGGGTGCCCCCGACGTTCTCCCTGGAAACCCAGCAGGTCGAGGACGAATCGCTCAAACCGATCCAGTTCATCGCGCCCGGCATGATCGCCTACGGCATCGCGATCGGGGCGGTGTTCGGGGCGGCGATGACGTTGATCACCTGGCGGGAGAAAAAGCTGCTGCGGCGGCTGCGGCTGGCGCCGGTGTCCACGTCGACCGTGGTGACCTCCCGCGTCGCGGTGTCCGTGGCGGTGGCCCTGGCCCAGTTGGTCCTGTTCGTCGCCATCTCGGTGCTCCCGTTCCTCGGCCTGCAGCTGTCCGGGGCCTGGTACATGGCGGCGCCGCTGGTGATCGCCGGCACCATGGCGTTCCTGGCCATCGGTCTGTTCGTCGGCTCGGTGGCCAAGACCGTCGAGGGTGGCAGTGGCCTGGCCAACCTGATCACCCTGCCGATGGCATTCCTGTCCGGCGCGTTCATCCCGCTGGAGGCGGCTCCGGCCTGGCTGGCCACCATCGGCAAGTTCCTGCCGATGACCTATCTGGTCGAAGGCATGAAGGACGTCATGGTGCGGGGCGAGGGACCGGAAGCGGCACTGCTGCCGATCGCCATCCTGCTGGCCTTTGCCGTCGTCGTGACCTTCATCGCCACCCGATTCTTCCGCTGGGACGCCGCCTGATCCTGGCGCCGGCACGCCGAAGCCTCGACCCACCGAGCGCTTGCCACGGACTCTGCTGAACCGGGCATCTCGGGTTCATAGGGTTCGTCGGTTTGCCCACGTTGTTCGGTGAGCCAGGCCTGCACGAAGGCGACTCCGGCCGCCACAAACGCCCCGCCGCGCTGATCAAATCGGCGAAACTGCGCCCGATATGTACGAATCAGCGCCGAGTTGATCAGCCAGGCCCCCGCAAGCCGATCCGACATCCGCACCAGCAGTCGAAGAAGGCTGCGCACGTGGATCTCGGAGCGTAGCGTTCGGTCGTCAGGCGCCGAAGCCGCGGATTCACCCTGATGGGACGGCCCCTTCGGGCCGACCCGTCGTTCAGTTCGGTCACGTGGGAGTTCGGTCTGGATGGCCGGCACCAACGTCGCCGCGTCCCGGCGTCCTCCCCAACGTCGGGGATGCGCGAACCTGGTGGTCGTCACCACCGGGTCACCCTGCCGTCCTCGACCAAGTTGACTTTTCGGTCAGGCGAAGTCGCCGGCCGACTGTCGGACCTTGGTCAGCAGCACGCTCAGCTGCTCCAGCTCGTGGGCGTCCAGGCCGACGAATCCGAAGTCCGCCTTGGTGACGGCCTCGGTCGCCGCGGTGAGGCGGTCCCGGCCGGCGTCGGTCAGCTCGACCAGCGTGGTGCGCCGGTCGGACGGGTGGGGGAGCCGCCGGGCCAGGCCGTCGGCCTCCAGCCGGTCCACGATGTTGGTGATCGACGTGGGGTGCAGCTGCAACCGCTCGCCCATCATCCGCATCGGCAGCGACCCGCGCCTGGAGAAGGACAGCAGCACCAGCGCCTCGTACCGGGCGAACGACAGCCCGTGCGGTTTGAGCGCGTCGTCCACCGACGCCTGCAGGATCTGCTGCACCCGCATGATGTTGGTGACCGCCGACATCGCCGTGCTCGGCCCGATCCGCTCGGACCACGTCTGCGCCGCCTTGGCGATCGGGTCGAAGGGCAGCGCGGGGGCGGTCACGTTGGTGCTCATGGCTTGCACCGTAGCAACCGATGGCCGCCGACGAATGGTAGGGCGTCCGACTATTGGATATCCTGTCTTCTATGAGTGACGAGCAGGAGCAGGCGGCGGTCGAAAGCGGTCGGCAGCGGTGGGCCAGGCGGTTCGCCGCCGCCCAGGAGGCGGGCCGCGTCCGCGACGCCGACCACACGACGCTGTCCGGGATGACGGTCGACCCGGTTTACGGTCCGGCGCCGGGCGACGTGGTGCAGGACTTCGAGCGGATCGGCTGGCCGGGCGAGTTCCCGTTCACCCGCGGCCTGCACGCCACCGGCTACCGCGGCAAGCCGTGGAC
>DATDBV010000432.1:0-9856 GCA_036524715.1 Nakamurella sp.
CGACCGGAACGCCGCAGTACCAGGCGAAGGTCGACGACATGGTCGCCCTGATCGGCCAACTGGTGCGACTGCGCTCCGGGTCCGGTTGACGCCGGCGAGCGGCTCTTCTTGCCCGCTGAGCGGGCAGATCCAGCCACTCGCCGCCCGGTCTGCGTCCGGAGCAGGCGCGCGGGAGCGGAGCACGCTCGGGCAGCCGGTATAGTTTTCGCCGGTAGCGTGTCCGAGCGGCCGAAGGAGCACGCCTCGAAAGCGTGTGAGGGGGCAACTCCTCCGTGGGTTCAAATCCCACCGCTACCGCCACGACCAGCGTAAACGCCGAGCGTCTCCTCCGGGAGTGCTCGGCGTTTGGCTTTCTAGTCTCAGTTCGGCTCCGCCGACGTCGGTCAGGCTGTGTGATCACCATTGCCGCATCACTTCGACACGGTCTGGAAGCACCGGGTAGTGAGGCGGCGGCGGTTCGACGGACCACCCCAACCCCTGCAGAACACGCGCTGCCTCGGACGGAAGGTCGCGGACTGCCGACCCGAGCTGGCGTCGGCGCCACTGCTCACGGCCTCTCTGCACCGCTGCCTCCCAGCCGGGGACGCTGTCGATGCCGCAGTTGGTGATCAGGAATTGCAGCACGTCTTCGAGGCAAGGCCGAAACCGCTCGCCGCCGACCGGGATATGAAGGCTGGAGATATCGTGAGGTCGAGGTACCGATCGCGGGTCGTGTTCATGCGCACGTGACAGAAGGTGCGAGAGGGCTCCACGCTCTGCATGCACCTGCCAGTGTGCGATCGGGGTGACCCTCATGTCTGCTCGGTACTCGTAGCGGAAGAGTGGCCGTCGATCGAGTACGGAGTGGACGATGACGTCGCTTCTGACGGTCTTGAGGTACTGCTGGGTTCGGTCGTGATCCAGGAACAGGGTCACGCCCAAGTCGGCCAGATGGTCTCCTTGAACGTACAGCGCAAGTCGCCGACCACCCTCAGGGCGCACGACGTAGCGGTGATCAGATTCTGATCGCGTCGACTCGACGGTGTGCTGACCCGGAAGCGTTTCGTTCAAGAGCCCCTGTAGCTCGGAGGCGAACGCCACGGCGCGATCTTCGAGCGCGGTCAGACAGGCTCCTCACCGAGGAGGAACGAGATCTGTTCCAGTTCCTCGCGAGCATCCCACTCGTCGCTGGACATGGGGCGGATGTTGTCAAGCCTGCTGAGGTCGTGATCTTCGATGCCAAGGTCGGCCAGGATTTCGGCGCGGCGCTGCAGCAGCTTCTCGCGTGTGACCTTCCTGATTGCAGTTCCCACGAAACTTCCTTTCTGCTCGGAGCCCTAGCAAAGCAGCGACCACTGACAGTGTGCCTCCCCGGCGTACCTGCCGAGACTGGGCGCTGGCGGAACTGGCCCGATCGTGCGGCCGGGAGGTGGTCAACGCCTATTCGACCAGATGAACTGATCGACTCGCCGTGGGATGTCCTGCTGGATCGACGCCGTCACGTGCTGGTACCGAGCGGCCATCGCGCTGTTCGACCAGCCCATGACTTCCATGACCGCCCGCTCGGGGACGCCCAGAATCAGAAGAAACGGTCGCAGCCGTGTGTCGCGCGTCATGCAGGCGAGCATCGCGAACGCCGGCCGCCGTGAGCAGTCGCTTCCACTCGGCGTAGTCGGTGCGCGGATTGATTGGCGCACCAGTTGGCGTGGCGAACAGCCCTTCATCCTCGTTCCACAACTGGGCCGCGGCTTCACGCTCGGCGGCCTGGGACGCGCGATGCCGGCGCAGCAGCATGACCAGCTGATCGGGCAGCCCAATAGTCCGGCGGCCGGCTCGTGACTTCGTCGCCGCCGTCTCGGTCCGATCGGTGATCCGCTGCGGGCAGCGACCGCCTTGCTGATGGCCGCACTTCCCATCACAGCCAGGTCGCCACCGCGGACGCAGCCGGGCCCGTCGCACCACCAGGACCCCCGCGTCCAGGTCGACGTCCGACCACTTCAGGCCAAGTGCCTCCCCCTGACGCAGACCCAGCACCAGGGGGCTGGCCAGCCCGGGTTGGAAGGCGTGCATGGCGGGTTCGGTGATGCGTCGGCTGCCCGGGAGGGTGGTGCGGGCGGTGGTGGGCAGCTGCGTGGCCAGAGTGGGGTCGGCCCAGCGGCTGACCTGGTTGCGCCAGGCCTATCGGAGCCGCCGGCGTACCAGGCGTCGACGAACCGGGCGGCAACGTCCAGCGCCGCGGCCTGGTCGGCTTCGGGCACGTACCCCGACGCGGCACCCTCGATGGTTGTGGTGTCCGGGACGCCCACCACGGCCGGTGTGGTCGTCGATCGTGTCGCCTGGTCGCGGGTCGGTTGGTCGGACGGGGTGTAGCCGTAGACCCGGTGAGGCAGGCGTCCCGGTCGGGTCCCTTGGCCCACTGCGCCGCGCACTGTTCCGCCTTGGTCGGGACCGCGGTCGGCTTGGTCGTCGCGGTCGTGGACGCCGGAGCGGCCGATGCCCCGGTCGCGCCGGCTGCTGGTGAGGCGGTGCTGCTGCCGGTGTCGAGGATGGTCTTGGTGATCAGGGCCAGGGCGAGGGCGGCGAGGATCAGGCGATGAGCCGGCCGCGGAGGGCCAGCGCCAGGCGGTGCGTGCGTTGATCAGATCCTCCTCGGGTCGTCAGCGGTGCGGGGCCAGCGGGTGGTGCGGGTTTCGGGTCGGCCGCTCTCGGCCCACGGCGGCGGGTCCGGGGGCGGAACACGGCCGTGTCGTCGGCCGGCGCGGTCGCCGGAAGGTCGGTGCGCGCGGGGTGGAACACGCGGTCGTCGTCGGCGAGAACCCAGCGCTGTCCGTTCCAGACCTGCCGGTGCAGTTGGCCTGCGGCCGGCCGCTGCGCGGTCGCGGGTCCGGCCGGCTCGGCCGCGCTGTTTGCTTGGGCGTTCGCGGGAGCGACGATGGGAATGACCCGGGTCGGCTCATCCCGGGACCGACGGCAGACTGCCGGTGTCCAGCCGGTCGGTGTGATCCGGGGGATGGGTGTCGTGGCTGGCTCGTCGGGCACCGGTGCGGGTGCGGGGCTGGCGGCCGGCTGGGCCGGTGGCTGGGTGGTGGTGCGGCGTCGGACCTTGGTGACCTGCTCGGGGCGGCTCGGCCGGGCCGGTTCGGTCGACGTGACCGCCGGCAGGAACCGGGCGGCCAGATCCAACGACCGACCGGTTCGCGGGACAGCGGAGTCAGTGGCGGCCGGACCATCCGGGCGGCCCGTCCGGCATCGGGCCGTGCATGGGCAGGTGCACGGACGGCGGCCCGGTGAACGCGGGTGCCGGCTCGGGACTTGCCGCGACCGCGGACCCCACGGTGAGGACAGCCACGGCCGCCGCCACGGCCAGGGCGACCCGGTGCCGGGCGGCGGCTCGATAGGTGTGACGTCCGCCGAGTCGCGCGCGGCGCAGCGCCCGGCGGGTCACGGTGGCAGCCATCGAATCCCCTTCCGCGTTCGGGCGTCGGGTGGGCTCCGAGCGGACGAACGGTCCACACCCATTCTGCCGCGGGAAGGTCAGAACATGGTCAGGATTCGGTGACGGCCTCGCGAGGGCCATGCCGCCGATCCCAGCCGGTCAGCCCGGCCATGGCGAGGTACCCGAGCGGGATCATCAACCAGGCGGAGACGAGCCGGTAGAGCAGCACCGCCGCGGTCGCCGCGGCGTTCGGTGCGCCGATGGCGACCAGCCCGGCGAGCAGCGCCACCTCGATCACGCCGATACCGCCCGGGGTCAGCGGGATCTGCCGAAGCAGCTGGATGCCCAGGTACAGCGCGGCGAGCTGGAGCGCGCTGATGTCGATGTCGAACGCGCGGCAGGCGACGTACAGTCCGGCGGCGTCCAAGACCCATCTCCCCGACGCCAGGGCCAGCGCCAGGACCCAGTCCGTCCGGCTGACCCGACGGGCTTGCTGGACGGTCGTCAGCGTCTGCCGGACCATCGCGCCCAACCGGGGGTGGACGGCCTCGTACCGATCCAGCCGCGGAGTGCCGCCGCCGGCCGGCAGCCGGTCGGCCCGCTCGCGCAGGAAGCGCACGAGCAGGACCACCGCCGCCGCCACGACGCCGATCCCGACGGTCCATCCGAGGTCGTCGGTGAGTGCCGCCGACAGCGGCGTCCATGACGCCACCACCAGGTTGACCAGGCCAAGCAGCAGTAACCCGGCGATGGACAGCACGCCGGAGAGCACGGTGACGGTGACCGCGGTGGCGCTGCTGGCGCCGCGGGCCCGGAACTGGCGCAGCGACCACCCGGCCGAGACGGCCGCGCCGGCCGGCAGCGAGTTGGCGATCGCGGTCGAGGAGTAGGTGATGGCGCCGACCCGCAGGACGGACAGTCGCACACCGAACGCGGACAGCAGCCGGTGCTGCTGGTGGGCGAACATCCCGGTGGACAGCAGCTGCAGGCCGACGGCGCCAACCGCCCAGCCCAGGTGGGCGGCGGCCAGCGCGTCGGCGACCTGCGCGGGCGACGGGAGCCGGTCCCACAAGAGGCTCACCACGACGGCCGCCAGCACGGCGGCCGCGCCGATCCGCAATGGCGTCCGCCACCACCGGTGCCGGTCGGCCGGCGCCGGTGCGAGGTCCTCGGCCTCGAAGGGAATGCTCGTCCATCGTCGGATCATTTCTTCGGGTCAGCGGATCCGGGTGAGTTCGCCGGTGGTGCTCGGGATCGGTTCGGTCGACAGGATTGCCGGCTCGACATCGTCGAGATCGATGGGCAGTAACTGGCCCTCGGCCAACGACTCGGCCGTGATCTCCAGCTCGACGCTGGTGGCCAGCGGCTTCTCCTTCAGGAACGCGATCGTGACGACGGCGACCAGCGCCAGCGGCACCATGAACACGAAGATCGGCATGAGCGCCTCGTTGTAGGACTCGATGATCGGCAATCGGAACGCGTCGGGCAGAGCGTTGACCGAGGCGGGGGTGAACGAGCTCAGCCCGCCGCTGCTCCCGCCGGTGGCGGCCAGCTTCTCGGTGACCAGGGAGGTGAGCCGGGACGCGAACACCGACCCGACCACGGCCGACCCGAGGGTGGCGCCGACCTGCCGGAAGTAGTTGTTGGCGGCGGTCGCGGTGCCGACGATCCTGTTGGGGAAGGAGTTCTGCACGATCAGGGTGAGAATCTGCATGCCCAGGCCGATCCCGATGCCGAGCACCGCCAGGTAGGTGCAGATCACCGGCAGGGGGCTGTCGACGGCCAGCGTGGACAGCAGCCACAGACCCAGCGCCATGACCGCGGAGCCGATCAGCGGAAAGGACTTGTAACGACCGGTCCGGGAGACGAGCTGCCCGGAGATGACCGAGGCGAGCAGCAGCCCACCCATCATCGGCATCATCAACAGGCCGGCCTCGGTGGCGTTCACGCCGGTGACCATCTGCAGGTAGGTGGGCATGTACCCGATGGCGCCGAACATCGCAATGCCGACCATGAGCGCGGCGACGGTGGTCAGGGTGAAGCTGCGGTCCTTGAACAGCGCCAGCGGGATCACCGGGTGCGCGGCGCGGGTCTCCACGAACACGAACAGCCCGGCGAGCAGCACGGTCCCGCCGATCAGGCCGAGGATCTGCGGCGAGGTCCAGGCATAGTCCTTGCCGCCCCAGGTGGCGA
This sequence comes from Nakamurella sp., assembly GCA_036524715.1. Lineage (GTDB taxonomy): Bacteria > Actinomycetota > Actinomycetes > Mycobacteriales > Nakamurellaceae > Nakamurella. The sequence goes on from DATDBV010000432.1 coordinate 5,609, forward strand.
CGAGCACCAGGGCGGTGGTCGCGGCGGCCAGCAGGGTCATGCCGAGGTAGTCGACGCGCGGCCGTTCGGTCTTCTCACGCGCCGGCAGGTGCAGGAACACGGTGACGGCGAGGATGGCCAGCAGACCCAGCGGGATGTTGATCCAGAACGCCCAGCGCCAGCCGGGACCCTCGGTGAACCAGCCGCCGAGCAGCGGACCGGCCACGGACGCGACCGCGAACACGGCGCCCATCAGGCCCATGTACTTGCCGCGGTCACGGGCCGGGACGACGTCGGCGATGGCCGCCTGGGACAGGATCATCAGGCCGCCGCCACCCAGACCCTGCAGGACGCGGGCGACGATGAGCACGCCGATGCTGCCGGCCAGGCCGCCGACCACGGAGCCGGCCAGGAACAGCACGATCGCGGTGATGATCAGGGGCTTGCGGCCGAACAGGTCGCTGATCCGCCCGTAGACCGGCATCATGATCGTCGAGGCGAGGATGTAGCCGGTGATGACCCAGGTCATGTGATCGACCCCGTGCAGCTCGCCGACGATGGTCGGCAGGGCGGTCGACAGCACGGTCTGGTTCAGCGAGGCCAGCAGCATGGTCACCATCAGGCCCGCGAACAGGAACCCGATGTTGTTGCCGCGATTCACTTTTCGGTCGGCGACGGGGGGCGTCGTCGACTCCTTGAAGGTTGTCATTGCATCTCCTTGAAGACGGTACGGAAGACTGAAATGGCCGACTCGATCGCGTCGCCGTCGGCGGCGGTGAACGCGTCCGGGTCCCGGGAATAGGCGAACCGCAGGACGGTGCCGGCGAGCATGAACAGCGCGCGGGACGAATCCGCATGGGGTGAGGGCGTGCCCCGGGCGGCCGCCCGTTCGTCCAGTGCCGCGGCCACCAGGCTCTCGGCCGTCGACACGTGTTGGGCGAGCCGGGCGCGCAGCGACGGGAACTCGATCAGCAGGTCCCGGCGCTCCGCGAGGGGGAGGTCGACGCCGAAGGTGGCGTGCACGATCGCCACCACCAGTCGGAGTGCGGCGGTGAACCCGTCGTCGTCGGGCCCGCGTTCCAGGAAGTTGTCGAGGGCCTCCTGCGGCACCACCGGAGAGATGGTGCCCAGCAGGGCGTCCTCCTTGGTGGGGAAGTAGTTGAAGAAGGTCCGCCGGGACACGTTCGCCCGCTCGGCGATCGCCTCGGCGGTCGCGGCGGCGAGCCCGCCCTCGCGGGCCAGTGCCACCGCCGCGTCGTGCAGGTCGCGCAGGGTCTGGGTGCGCTGGCGGTCGCGCAGGGTCGGCTTGTGCATGAATGCAGTCGTGCACTAGTGCAGACGTTGCACAAGTGAACAAGCGACGTGGTGACCGACCTCGCACGTGCCCGGGACCCGGACAAGGCCTCATGTCGGCGGCGCAGATCAACGCGGCGATGAAACCGGCCAGTCGGGCGCGCCTTCGCCGAGTTGAACGGCGGGCCGGCCCCGGCGGGCCGTCCCATCAGGGTGAACGCGCGGCTCGGCGCCTGACAGCCGCACGCATGGCTCCGAGATCCACATGAACAGCCTTCTTCCGCTGCTGGTGTAGATCTCGGTGCCGCCCACGGCCCGGCGGGGCGCTGATCGGTGCGCAAATGATCAGCGCGGAACCTGCTCATCGAGGGACGAGTTCCGCGGCCGACCTCGCGGTCCCAACATCGTCCGGCCCGTGACGGCCAGCAGGATGTCCGCGGCCGGCAGCCTGGTGACGGTCAGTCCGACGCCGAGCACCAGGTCGGTGTCCGTGGCTTCGAGTCGCCGTCCGGTCAGGTCGACGCCGAAGTAGGCGAGCTGCCGCTCCCCGGCCGCGGAGAGGATCAGCCGGATCCGATCGGCGGGCGGCCGCGGCAGACCCAGCGGTTCGGTGATGTCCAGGCCGTGGATGACGTCGTGGCTCAGCGCGCCGGCCTGCCCGCCGATCGGCGGCTGCCATGGGTGGTGGACGTTGGCCCGCAGGCTGGCCAGCAGCTCGTCGTCGGACACCTCGTCGGTGTCCAGCCGGGCCAGCGCGTCCGCGAAGCGATTGAAGTCGCCGCCGGCCGCGGCGATCCCCGCCATCACCCGCTCGCCGGTGTGCCGGTAGGGCATCGTCATGTGCGCGACGACCTCGCGGACCCGCCACCCCGCGCACAGGGACGGCGCCGCCCATTGATCACGGTGCAGCGAGCCGAGCAGCGCGACGAGCCGTTCGCGTTCGGCGGCGGTCTCCCGGGCGAGCGGGTCGGTCGGGTCGAGGGTGTCCATGGCTGTCCTTCCGTGGGCGGGTGTCGTAGCTGGTACGACGGCCGCTCGCGGAAGTCACCGATCCGAGGCGAGAATTTCCGGCAACCCGAACTCCGCGAACCGTGGACCACTCCCGAGGAACGTCACCGAGTGGCTGATCAGGCCGTCCCTTGTCTCGACCAGGCTCAGCGCGAACGGCAGCAGCACGTCGTCGTCATCCGGGCGGTACTGACCGAAGCCGGCCGACCCGTTGATCGTGGTCGACAGGAGCCGGGCGCCCTCGCAGGCGCCGGTCGCGACCAGGCCGGCGATGAGCGACCCGCCCTGCACCCACCAGGCGAACGGTGGCATCGAGGCGATGGCGTCCTGCCGCAGTACCGCGGTCAGCGCCGCGACGTCATGGGCCTCGAACGCGGCGACGTAGCGATTCAGCAGGTCACGCTGCGCTCGGTCGCCGGGGTCGAACGGGTCGGCCGGCGACGGCCGGTGCCGGTGCAGGGTCTCCCGGGCCCGCAGCAGCGCACTGTTCACCGCCGTCGTCGAGGTGTCCAGGAGGACCGCCGTTTCCGCCGCGGAGAAGCGGAGGATGTCGCGGAGGATCAACGTGGCCCGCTGCCGCGGAGCCAGGTGCTGCAGCGCGGCGACGAATGCGATCCGAATCGACTCTCGCTGCACCACCAGGTCGGCGGGATCGGTGGCCGCGGGCAATCGGGAATCCGGCATCGGTTCGACGAACCGGTGCGCCGGCAGCGGGTCCCCCAACGTCGACCCGTCGATCGACGCCGGACCGAAATCCATCGACTGCCCGCGCCGGCGCGCGCCCCGAAGCAGGTCAAGGCACACGTTGGTGGCGATCCGAAACACCCAGGTCCGCAGGCTGCCCCGGGTCGGGTCGAACTGTTCGTAACGCTGGTGCGCGCGAACGATCGCCTCCTGCGCGGCGTCCTCGGACTCCGACGAGGCGCCGAGCATGCGGTAGGCGTAGGCGGTCAGCGGCCGGCGCAGCGCCTCCAGTTCCGCGAGCAGGTCGACATCGGTGGCGGTCACCAGGACATCATCACGTCGCGACGGGTGCGCGACCAACAATTCCTGCTCTCGACGTCCAACCGGAGCCGGTGAGCGTCAGGCCGCCGGCCCAACCTCCGACCGTTCGCAGCAGCCCCGCCGAATCAGGCTGACGGGTACGACGGTCTGTCGGGGGAGTCGCTTGTCGGGTTCGTCGATGCGGCGGAACAGGCGGTTCGCGGCCAGCGTGCCGAGTTCGGTGGGGTCCTGTTCGATGACGGTGATCGGTGGGGTGAGGGTGTCGGCCATCGGGAAGTCGCCGAAGCCGACCAGGACGACGTCCGTCCGGCCCATGGCGTGCAGCTGTCGGGCGATGCTCATGGAGCAACTCGGGTTGGCCGAGAAGATCGCCGTTGGCGGGTCGGACAGTGCAAGCAGCCGCGGGACGACGGCGTGCGTGTCGGCTTCCCAGGCAACGAGGAAGGGGTCGACCGCGACCCCGCCGTCGAACAGAGTCAGCTCGTAGGTCGTGCGGCGATGGGAAGTGGTGGGTACGTGCGGGGAGTCGCCGGCGAAGGCGATGCGGCGGTGGCCGTGGTCGAGCAGGTGGGTGACGGCCAGGCGGGTGCCGCCTTTGTCGTCGTGGACGACGTAGGCGGCGGTGAGTTTGCGGGGGCGGCGGTCCAGAAAGACCATCGACGTCCGCTCCCGCCAGGGCTTGAGGTAGGCCTGGTCCTCGGCGATCGGGGCGATGAGCATGCCGACGACGTTGCGGCCCAGCAGGGTCTCGATGGCGGCCTGTTCGGCGGCAGTGTCATGGCCCAGGCAGGTCAGGTACATCGCGACGCCGCGGTCGCGGGCGATGCGTTCGACGGCCTCGACGACGTGCCCGAAGAACCCGGTGACGGCGGGCACGGCGACCCCGACCGCGGTGTCCTGGCCGGACCGGAAGCTGCGGGCCATCATGTTCGGCACGTACTGAAGCTCATCGACGGCCTGCAG
>DATDBV010000433.1:0-7291 GCA_036524715.1 Nakamurella sp.
CGACCCGATGCGGGTTCCGCGCAAGGGGTCCGTGCAAGAACTCCCAGCAGGCTGCTGCGATGGCCTCGGGCAGAACTTCGGACAAGGCCCTCCGAGCGCGGGCGGCCAAGATGACCTGGTAGGTCACCGAGGCAACCGACCGTTGGCCCGCATCTCCTCGGTCACCGTTTCGAGGCTCACGGACTCCCCGCGGTCCAACTCGGCTTCACCTTCGCGGATGTCGCGCATCAGATCGGGGTCACTCAGGATGTCCAACGTTTCCATGATCGAGTCGTAGTCGTCCGCGCTCAGGATGACTGCAGCCCGCCGGCCCTTCCGGGTGACTTCGATGCGCTGGTGGGTCGTCACCGCCTCGTCGATGAGACGCGAAAGGTTGGCTCGAGCTTCAGCGAGTGGCAAGGTCGTCATGTACAGAAATGTAGCGCAGAGGTTGTCCGGCGCAGGCGGATGGCGTTGCCAGCTGTGACCGTGCGGCCGGCGACGACGATGCGACGCTGGTTTTCCCGACGCCGGCAGACCGCTGAGCACGATCATGACGACCCATCGTCAACCCTCAGGCGACATGCATCGGCGTGATCGCAGCGATCTACTCCGCTGCGCGATCGTCGGCGAGGTCCAGGTCGTAGTGCGTCTGCAGGTTGAGCCAGAACTGCGCCGACGTGCCGAAGTACTTAGCGAGGCGCAACGCCGTATCAGCCGAGATACCACGCTTTCCGTGCACGATTTCGTTGATGCGTCGCGGGGCACGCCGATCGACACCGCCACCTTGTTCTACGTGATGCCGAAGCCCTCGATGAAGTCCTCCATGAGCACCTCACCCGGGTGAATCGGCGCGATCTTCTCAGTGGTAGTCAACGATCTCCACCTCCTCAAACCGGAACTCCACCACATTCCGCGACCGAGCAACTTTGTGCCGAGCGCCCGTCATGGCAGCGCCAGGAAGTCACGAAGCCAGCCGTCGACCTCCTTCATCGTCGCCCCATCGACGGTGCCCGCGAGGTCGAACAGTCGGTCGCGGGTGACCGTCCGCGGCTGTTCGGTGATTGCAAAGCTCGGCTGATCGAGCGCCAGACCCGGGCCCTTCAAGAGCACGTGATTCGGCCATCCACGATTATTCGTGGTCACCGGGACGATGATCGCCAGCGTGTCGGCCTGTTCCAGGTAGAGGTCACTCGCGATCACGAGCGCGGGCCGGCGTCCGGCCTGCTCCCCCCCGCCCACAGGATCGAGTTCGGCCCACACCACGATCCCTCGCCGGAGATCAGTTGCCATCTTGTCCGTCGCCCAGCGCGACGTCCCATTCCCGAAACTCGTCTCGGTACTCCTGGTCGGCGCCTCGGAACGCGCGCCCGAATGCCTCCATGCGCCTGCGCCGCTCATAGCCATCGAGCAGCTTCTCGATCAGACCGGCCGCAGTCACGCCCCGCTCCTGCGCATCCCGGTTGATTCGGTCGCGAAGCTCGACCGGCACCTTGATCGTCGTCGTCGTCATCCGACGAGTATACCGAGCGGTATCCCCGCTGGTCTACGCATTGGTCCTCAAGACAGGCCGTGACGCATCATCGTGAACGAACCGGCCAGTAACCTCGCGATGGCGCAGCATCACACATTGAACCTGAATTCGACCACGTCACCGTCGGCCATCACGTAGTCCTTGCCCTCCATCCGCACCCGACCGGCCGACTTGGCGGCGGCCATCGAGCCGGCGGCGATCAGGTCGTCGAACGAAACGATCTCCGCCTTGATGAAGCCGCGCTCGAAATCGGTGTGGATGACGCCGGCCGCCTGCGGCGCGGTGGCCCCCTGCTTGATCGTCCAGGCCCGGGACTCCTTGGGCCCGGCCGTCAGGTAGGTCTGCAGGCCAAGGGTGTGAAAACCGGCCCGGGCCAACGCATGCAGCCCCGGTTCGGCCTGCCCGATCGACTCCAGCAGTTCCAGTGCGGACTCCTCGTCCAATTCCAGCAGCTCGTGCTCGACCTTCGCGTCGAGGAATACCGCATCGGCCGGTAGCACTGCGCCGGCCAGCTCGGCCCGCTTCACCTCGTCGGTCAGCACGCCCTCGTCTGCGTTGAACACGTACAGGAACGGCTTCGCCGTCAACAGCGAGAGTTCCTTCAAGGCAGGCAGATCCAGCTTGGCCCGGGCCGAGAACAGGGTCTGACCGGAATTCAGCAGGTCGCCGGCCGCCTTGGCCTCCGCGAGGACGGGCGCCCGGTCCTTGGCGTTGCGGGCCTCTTTCTCCAGTCGCGGGATCGCCTTCTCCAGGGTCTGCAGGTCGGCCAGGATCAGTTCGGTGTTGATCGTCTCGATGTCCGACAGCGGGTCGACCCGGCCGTCCACGTGCACCACGTCGTCATCGGCGAAGACCCGGACCACCTGGCAGATCGCGTCGGCCTCGCGGATGTTGGCCAGGAACTTGTTGCCCAGCCCGGCGCCCTCACTGGCCCCCTTGACGATCCCGGCGATGTCCACGAACGACACGGTCGCGGGCACCGTCTTGGCCGAACCGAACACCGTCGCCAGCTGGTCCAGGCGCGGGTCCGGGATCGGCACCACACCGATGTTCGGTTCGATGGTCGCGAACGGGTAGTTGGCGGCCAGCACGTTGGCCTTGGTCAGCGCATTGAACACGGTGGACTTGCCCACGTTGGGCAGGCCGACGATGCCGAGGGTCAGACTCACGAGGGGTCAGTCTACGGTCGCCCGATCCCGCTACCGGCCGGTCGGCGCGAGGGGACGCGAGCCGAATGGCGCACCACCGGTGACCATTCACCGGTCCTGCGCCACGCGGCAGCGGTCAGGTCGGCCGGCGCAGCACCGTGACGGCCCAGTCCGCGCCGTCGGCCCACGGGTCCAGGTGCCAGGTGGCGAACCGGTGCTCCACCGTCAACCCCACGACGGCGGCGTCGGCGTCCAACGCCTCGACCGCGTAGTCCCGGTCGGTGTGGAAGCCGGTGACCAGCCGGCCGCCCGGCACCAGGAGCCCACCGAGCACGCGCAGCACGTCCCGCTCGGTCCTGGGGGCCAGATACACCATGACATTGCCCGGCAGCGCGATGATGTCGAACGTGGTCGGCTCACCCGCCGCGGCAAGCGCCTCGGGCACCAGCAGCAGATCCGACACCACGAACGGCGGTCCCGGGTACCGGCGGCGGGCGATGTCGATCAACCCGGCGTCGCGGTCGACGCCGACGACCCGGTGCCCCATCCGGTGCAGGGCGCCGGCGACCCGGCCGGTGCCGCAGCCGCCGTCCATGATCGTCGACCCGCGGCCGGCCATCATGTCGACGAACCGGGCCTCGCCCTCCAGGTCGCTGCCATCGGCGAACTGTCGGTCGAACCGGTTCACGTACCAGTCCCACTTGTCGCCGACCACGGTCAGTTCCCAGCGGGTCGGCGGAGCCGGGCTTCCGGTCACGGCCGCAACCCTCCAGGGCTCCTCGCAGGCCACCCTGAAGCCGACCCGCCCACCCTGCGAAGATCGCCGCCGCGGCGTCGATGACTCGCTTGGGAAGCCTGGCCCATGACCGCATGATGGCACGGCTGGCACAGTGGGCGGCGTGCTGCCGGACCCTGCCCCCGTGGAACTGCCCTTCACCGGACCTCTCGCCGCCGACGATCTGCTCGCCTTCCTGAGCCGTCGAGCGGTCCCCGGCGTGGAGTACGTCCGCGGCCGCGACTACGCCCGGACGCTGCGAGTCGGCTCCGGTACCGACGCGGCGGTCGGCACGATCTCCTTGCGCCTGCCGGGGCCGGGGGATCCGCCGCTGGTGCAGGCCCGGCTGGGATTCGCCGGCCGAGCACTGGAGGAGGCCATCCGGCGGTGCCGGCACCTGCTCGACCTGGACACCGACGCTGCGGCGGTGGATCGGGTGCTGCGAGCCGACCCGGGTCTCGCCGATTCGGTCCGGGCCCGACCGGGTTTGCGGGTTCCCGGCACCGCCGACGCCGATGAGACCTTGATCAAGGCGATGCTCGGGCAGCAGGTGTCGGTGGCCGGCGCCCGCACCGCCGCGACCCGGCTGGTCGCCGTCGCCGACGACCGACTCCCCGAACCCGTCGACGGTCTCACCCACCTGTTCCCGACGCCGGCGCGGATCGCGGAGCTGGGGCCGGTGGCCTTCGCCGGGCCGCGCAACCGGGCGCAGGCGATCGTCACCGCCGCGTCCGTCCTGGCCGACCGCTCCCTTCGCCTGTCCCCCGACGACCCGAGCGTCCGGAGCAGATTGCTGGCGCTGCCCGGCGTCGGCCCGTGGACGGCCAACTATCTGGCGATGCGGGTGCTCGGCGACCACGACGTGCTGCTGGTCGAGGATCTGGCGGTCCGCCGCGGCGCCGCCGCCCTCGGCCTGCCGGACGAGCCGAAGGACCTGGCCGAAAGGGGCCTGGCGTGGCGACCGTACCGGTCGTACGCCGGGATGCACCTGTGGGCTGCGTCGGGCTGAGCGAGTGCCGGCAACGCGGGTCGACGCCGGGCGGGCCGGTCCTGCCGCGCTGACAAAGCCGGGTCGGACCCGGCCGATCGGCGAACAAGCGCGGAGATCAACGGCGAGCCGGCCCAGGAGGAGGCCGTCCCGTCCGAATGAACCGGGCGGCCAGGGCCGCCGTGCGCCGAGATCCACATGGACAGCCTTCTTGGGCAGCTGGTCTGGATCTGGGGTGGGGCCGCGTCGGAACCGGGGTGGGTCTGCGCGTACGCGGCTGGCTGGCGTGACCGCGAGATCCACGTCGGCAGCCTTCTTGAGCTGCTGGTGTGGATCTGGGGCGAGGTCGCGTCGGACCCCGTGCCGGGTTCGTGCCCGCTGCCCGCTGGCCGGATCCCGAGATCCACATGGGTAGCTTTCTTGAACTGCCCCTGTGGATCTCGGCCGGGTGTGCCGGTGTCGGGCCTGTCAACTGGCGCGGTAGCGGGGCGCGTAAGCGCGGTTGATCAGCGTGGCGTCGTTGCTCGTGCACGAACCGAAGCAGAACAGCGAACCGGCGCGGCCGGTCCTGCCACCCGCGCCCGGAAGACCGCTCGCATGATCAATCCGGCTCCTCCGTCGCCGAATGGCTCGGCACCACGGTCCTCCTGCGCCTGATCGCGTCCTCGCAAGCTCGGCCGACTAGACTCCGGACCGTGACGACCACTCCGGACGGCAACCAGTCGGGCGACGAGAACCCGGCCGAGCATCACGACCGTTCCGTCGGCGAGGAGCTGGAGTGGATCGGCGCCGAGGTGGAGGCCCGACCCAAGGTTCAGTTCTGGATCTGGATCGGAGTCGCCGCGGTGCTCGTCATCGTGCTGGTCTTCATCATCGTCACCGCGTTGTAGGACGGCATTGGGCAAGTCCAGGGCAAGTCCGGTCCCGCACCGGATTGCCGGCGCCCGGTCCGACTGTGCCGGCCGGCGGCCCCGCAAAGCTCGGCCGACCACAGCGATTTCAGGCCGGCATGACGGCCAGCGCCTCCAGGTAGCGTTGCAGCACCAGCTCGGCCAACGCGGCGCCGAGCGGCGCCGCCACCTCCGCGCCGATCGTCAGGGCCTCGCCGGCGATCTGGTCGAGCAGCAGCCCGGGCGCCAGGAACAGCGGCACCACCGCGATCCGCCGCCCCTCCCGGGTCGCGCGGGCCAGCAGTTCGGAGGCCGTCGGTCCGCCGACCGTGCCGAAGCCGGCCCAGACCGGACCGACTCGACGCTCGCCCCACCGTCGGGCCAGGTCGTGCACCGCCTCGTTCGCCGCGGCGCGGCTGGAGCCAACGGCATACAGCAGGATTGCCTCGTTCGCGGCGATGTGCGCCCGCGCCGCGGAGTCCTCCAGCGCGAGCAGCACTTCCTCGCCCATGCCGAGGATCCCGGCCAGCCGCAACGCCACCCCGGTCGACTGCTGAGCGTTGCCGACGGCGGTCGGCGCGTCGACGGTCGCGTGGTACGCCTCGGTGAACAGCAGCGGCACCACGATCGCCTCGTCGAACCCGGATTCGACCCGGGCCCGCCGGATCGCGGTGCTCAGGTCGGGTTCGCTCAGATCGAGGAAGGCCGGCAGCGCGCGCAGGCCCGGCCGTAGCGACTCGACGGCGCGCATGACCTCGCCGATCATGGCCGCGGACCGCGGCTCACGGCTGCCGTGGGCCAGCCCGATCAGGGGCGGGAGGGGACGGGCGGACACCCGATCAGGCTATGACGTGGGGGTGGACCCGGCGACCCGGGGTCAGGCCCCTGCGGCGAGCAGTGTTCAGCGGTTGCCGGTCAGCCCCCGCGCGTCCAGGATGGCCCGCTCCAGCGGGCGGAACATGATGAGTTCCACACCGACGCCGACCACGAAGATCAGGATCAGGCCCGAATACAGCAGCGGCGCGTCGGACAGGTCGCGGCCCTGGTTCATCAGCTGGCCAAGGCCGAAACCGAGCTTGGACGAGGTGACGATGAGTTCGGCGGCCATCAGCGAACGCCAGGAGAACGCCCAGCCCTGCCGCAGGCCGGCCAGGAACCCGGGCAGCGCCGCCGGGAGCAGCACGTGCCGGGCCTGCCCCCACCAGCCCAGGCCGAGCACCTTGCCGACCCGCGTGTACAGCGGCGGCACCTGGTCGATGCCGGCGGTCAGCCCGTTGGCGATGGACGGCACCGCCCCCAGCAGCACCACCATGTAGATCATCGCCGGGCTGATCTGGAACCACAGGATGGCCAGCGGCACCCAGGCCACCGACGGCATCGACTGCAGGCCGGACAGCAGCGGCCCGAAGGACAGCCGGATCCACTTGTACCGGGCGACCGCCAGGCCGATCGGCACCGCGATGACGATCGCCATGGCGAAACCGATGAGGCCGCGGGACAGGCTGGTCCAGATGGTCTCCCAGGCCTGACCGCCTTGCAGCAGCCGCAGCAGTTCGTCGCCGACCGCGGCCGGCGACGGCAGCATCACCTCGGGCTTGACGCCCAGCAGGTAGACGATCTCCCAGATGACCAGGACGAGCAGCAGGGCCAGGAAGGGCGGCACGATCGAGGTGCCCAACCGGCGCCACCACGGCTCGCGATGCCGCTCGGGTTCCTCCAGTGCGTCCAGCCCGGCGCCGACCGCGGCGGTGTCCTCGCGTTCGACCTCGTCCTTGGCGATGACCGAATCGTCAAGCGCGGGCATAGCCGTCGTCCTTCACTGCCTGGCGGGGCAAGGCGGGCGCGGCGGTCTGGGCGTGACTGGCGATCTCCTCGCGCAGCCGCAGGGTGATCTCGGCGGCCAGTGCGCCGACCGCGGGATGTTCGATGGTCCGCGGTCCGCGGATGTTGATCTCCCACTCGCCGACCACCCGACCC
>DATDBV010000434.1:0-4016 GCA_036524715.1 Nakamurella sp.
CGGCGCCGATCCCGGCGCCGACCGCCGTCGCGAGCAGCAACGGTGGCGCGAACAGCCCGACGACCAGGCCACCGACCGCGCCCACCGCCGACCCGGCAGCCACCAGACCACCGCCGTGTTCCTTGACGTGGACATCGCCGCGCGCGTCTCGGTCCAGCACGACGGCCGCCACCACGGAGACGTCGTCCAAATCCTTGATCGCCCGGAAGTCCTCGGCCGCGGCCGCGGTGTCGTCGCCGTAGGCGGCGACCACCAGGCTGACATTCGGATCCGACAGGTCGGATGAAGCATGCTGCGCCGGAAATGAGCGTCCGGGGCTTTTCGTTCGGCGGTGTGCCCCGCCGGATCGGGGATTCACCGGGCTTCGCGGAATCCTCCGCGGGTGCTGCTGGTGCGAACGTTGATGCGCGGTGGCGAGCGCCGCGGTCACGGCTATGCGGTGATGTCGGCTCGACCGCATTGCGCAGCCGCCGTGCCCGGCTGCGGCTGCCGAAAGACATTCCCGCCGCCCGGTTCTGGTCACTCACCGTCTGCGACAACCAGACCCGGTCCATGCTGCAGACCCCGCAGCGCTACCCGAGGGCCGGCAGCCAGAGGTACCCGTCGCCCGCCGCCGAGACCGAACCGGACGGCACCACCGTCGTGTACTTCTCACCCACGCGACCCGACGGGGTCGCCCCCGGCAACTGGATCCAGACCGACCCCGCGAAGGGTTGGTTCGTCCTGCTGCGGCTCTACAGCCCACTCCAGTCCTTCTTCGACATGACCTGGCGGCCCGGCGAGTTCGAACCCGCGGACTGAACCGGCGTCGCCGGGGATGAGTCGCGATCCCCGAGTCAGTTGGGAGTGGCTACCCGAGGTCAGCCGTCGGCGCCGGGCACCACACCCGATCCTCGGGCGCCTCGGCCGAACGCATCGGACAACCGCACCGGCCGGACCGGGCCTGGCAGCGCCGGCACCGCACCGGGCTCGACGGCCGTGGGCTGATCGGCACGGAGCCAGCGGGCGACCCGGCCCTCCCCGTCGGCCAGGGCGGGACCGGCCGCGGCCGCGCCCACGATCAGGAACGCCAGACCGGTGAACCATGTCACGATCGCCATCGCGATGCCAAAGGCGCCGAATTCGGCGAACTGGTTCCGCACATTGGCCGGCATCCAGACCGACGCCGCCAGGGCGTAGACCCAGCCGCCCACCCCGGTGATCACCGCGGTCGGCAGCAGCGCCCGCCACCGCACCTCCCCGCGCAGCATCAGCCGGGCCGTCCACCACCACAGCCCGGTCGCACCGATCAACCCGACAGCCCAGGACAGCACGGGCCCGGACGCTCCTGGGACCAGGTTGCGGACCAAGGACAGGACGATCATCAGGGCAACGAAACCGCCGACCCACACGGCGCCGCGGCCCTTGTTGCGGACACCACCCCCCGGTGGCCGCCGCCACGCCCGCAGATAGACCCGCTGCAGGGCTGTGGTGAACGACACCGCGAAAGCCACTGTGACCAGCGCACCGACGAGTTCGGTGGCTGCCCTGGTCTGGTCCGCGGACGCGAAGGCCTGCCGCACCGTCTCCAGCGCATCGCCGCTGACCCCCAACCGATTGGTGATGATCTCGAGCATCTCCTGCCGGACGCTGCCCGGGGTCACCGCCGCGACCAGAATGAGCAACGGGAAGAAGGACACAAACGCCTTCGCGGCCAACGCCACCGACCGATCCACGAACTGCAGCTCGAGCAGCCGAGACCACAACCGGCCCAGCGCCGTGACCTCGAGTCGCTCCGCGAACCCCGCCACCGAACGGCGAACCCCGGCCGCACGATGCCCAGCACGCGGCGAATCCCGATCCGTCATGGGGCAAGACCGGGCCGGCGGCGGAACGATCCTCGCCGGCGCGGTCCAGCAACGCTGCCGGTTCCAACCCGCGGTCGGGCAGGATCGATCATCGTCAGGGTCATCGTCGGTGACTCCAGTCGGACTCAGCGGGACCGCGCCACACTCTCCCGCCCACCGCGCAGCGAGCATCACCCAACTGGTATGAAATCCCGACGGCCATGCCAGCAACAGTGACCGACCAACGGTCGATCGTCCCGCCAGTTCGACGCTCGCCCGCTACGCTGGGTCGCTGAGCTGCTGTATGACCACCTGGATTTCGTGCACAGCGTGGAAGGTTTCATCGGCGCGTTTCGCGGCGCGTCGCTCGAAGCGATGCGGCGGGGGTCCCTCTCGATCGGCGTGCAGGACAACTCGGTCCTGCTGTTCTCGGTCCTGATGGATTCGGCGTCGCTGTTCCTGACCGCGAACTGCGACACTGTCTACTTCATCAGCTTCGTCGACCCGACCGACGGGCCAATGATCATCGATGTGCCGCTGCTCGGCGCACCGTCGGGGATTCTCGGCACCATCGACGACCTGTGGTTCCGCTGGGTCACCGACTCGGCCTGCCCGGCCCCGACCGCACCCAGGGCGGGCGTTACCTGGCCGTCGGGCCCGGCTGCGACGGTCCGTTGCCGGACAGCGGCTTGCGCGCCTCCCACGCCAAGACCACCCGCGTCGTCGCCCTGGGCCGAGCTTTCTTGGTCGACAACGACCCCCGCCTACCGGTCGAGGCGATCCGCAACGGGTTCCGCATCTCCCGGTACGTGCCGGGCGAGACGCACCGCGGTGGTGACATTCCTGGCCCGCCGAGCACCCAGGCCGCAACACCGCCGGTGCGGGAGACTCCGTTCATCGAGGGCTCGGGGACGTCGTCCAACACGTCCCGCCGAACGATGTCACCTACTGGCACACCGTCAACAGTGTGGTGCAACGAGAACCGGCCGGGTCCGCGAAATCGGAGTTGATGGGTCAGCTCGCGGCCGTCGGGATCGTCATGGGCAAACCGCTCGAGCCGGACGGAGTGCTGCTCGCTGCTCAGGTTCGGGCGTTGCTGCGCGATCTGCGCGCGCAGGCGGCGTTGCTGCCGGATCTGGTTCGCCGACTCGAACGGTGCGCTGACCAACTGGTCGGCGGCAGGCTGAAGCGGCGCGTCAACCGGTGCCAGGCGGCCGGGGTGTCTCGCCGCCGAACAGAGTGAACCAGCCTCGTGGATGGAGGTGTTCACCGATGCCCAACGACTGGTTGATCTCGTCATCGGGGTCGTCGACACCATCCAGCTCGGGTGCGTACAGCATCAGAAAATCGGTGTCTTCGAACAGGTTCTCGCGCAGCGATGGCCGGTCGAAGTCGTCCGGCCTGGCCGGGTGCTCGATGACCGTCGACCAAAGGGTTGGCCACGCCTCCCTATCCTCCTCGATGGCTGATGCGCGATCGACCATCAACCAGAGCGCTACCTCATCGGCGGTGCACCGCGGTATCGGTGTTCCGAGACGGCGGATGTCGGCGGCCAAGTCGTCGAAAGAATGCAACGCCCGGCGACGCCATACAGCGTTCTGGGTCTTGGCCAGCCGTGGATAGCGCTCGAACAGGCCCCAGGGGTTCGGATCGACCTGGTCGAGGTCCTCGCGACCCTCGTCGAACAGCAGGTCGGCCGCGATCAACAGGAGTTGCCGCGTCCGTGGTGTGAGCGCCAGGTCTTCGCTCATCAGTGCATGGTCTGATCCGAGCTCCGTCAAGCGCGAGATGTACACCGAGGCCTCGGCTGCCCGTTTGGTCGGTGTGGCGACGGCGACCCTGCACTATGGCGCGAGGGCCGGAAGGACGGCTGGACCTACCAGCCGGTGGTCCGGGAGTGTGCGTCGGCGCCTGCCGTTCAGCGGAAATGTCACTGGCGATGTCGGCACCGGCATCGCAGAGTGGAAACATGAACAACGTGATCAAGACTCCTCAGAGCCTTGCCGGCGACATCGGCCGGTTGCAGCGCGAGTCGGGCATGGCGATGGGCACCGTGGCCAGCCTCGACGACGACGAAGTCAGCAAGCCAAGCAAATGCGACGGATGGACCCGGGCGCACGTGATCACCCACCTGGCCCGCGGCGCGGATGCCATGACGAACCTGGCCACCTGGGCCGTCACCGGCCAGGA
>DATDBV010000435.1:0-8297 GCA_036524715.1 Nakamurella sp.
CCTCGAAACCGCCGTTGGCCGTCATGACGTAACGCCAGCCACCGCCGACCCGCAGGTCGACCTCGACACTGTCCACCTGCCCGCGTTCGCCGGCCCACCAGCGCCTGATCAGCTCGGGCTCGACGTGGGTCCGGTACACCAAGTGCCTGGGGGCGTTGAAGTTCCGGGTGATGAGGATCTGCGTGTCGGTCGGGAAACTCACCACGGCCGAGTGCGTCGTCGTTGCGGTCATTGTTGCCTCTCTCCTTCTTGGTCTGAGGTTTGGTCCGATGCTTGTTCAGATTCCGAGAGCTCGTCGAGCACGGAATCGAGCAGGGCGTACCTGGCGGACCAGGTCCGTTCGTAGCTCTTGACCCAGTCATAGATGGGTTTGAGCGGTTCCCCGTCGAGCCGGTAGATGCGCTGCCGACCCTGGTCGTGGACCTGAACCAGGCCCACCTCGCGCAGCACCCGCAGGTGCTTGGACACCAGTGGCTGGGGGATGCCCAGCGCCTGCACCAGATCGTTGACCGGACGTCCTCCGCCGGCGAGGAGGTCCAGGATCTGGCGGCGCCGGGGCTCGGCGACGGCGTTGAACGCGTCGGTCGTCGTCGCCGCCCTTGCCACGTCCCCAACATATACCTATAACGGCATATGTCAAGGACGGATTCCCGGGCCAAGCCGCGTTCGCTGATCAATCCCGCGCCGAATCTGAGAATCCGGGGCGGAGGCGCGGGTTTCCTCCGCGACCCGTCGCCCGTCGCCCGTCGCCCAGCGCCCGTCGCCCAGCTTCGCTGATCAATCCCGCGCCGAATCTGAGAATCCGGGGCGGAGGCGCGGAGATGATCAGCGGAGTCGGGTGAGCCGACTCAGGGTGAGCCGCATCAGCTCAGGGCGAGCCGACTGGTGAGCCGAATCAGCTCAGGGTGAGCCGACTCAGGGTGAGCCGCTGCCAACCGCGGGGTGCGTGGCTGGCAGTCCGGCCCGCCGCAACCCGACGAACACGGCACCCACAACCACCACCGCCACGATCACCGCCTGCACGATGACGAACACCGGGATGGTCGCGCCGTTGGGCATGATCGTCACCGAGAACAGCACGGTCAGCCAGACGGTGGCGGTGCGGATCCGGGCGTCGGCAGTGGACGCGGCCAGCGGAAGCGCCGCCCAGAGCAGGTACCAGGGCTGGATCACCGGCGCCAACAGCACGAACGCGCCCATCGCCATGCCCAGGCCCATGATCGGGTTGATCCGCCGCTGCCAGCACTGCCACATGATCACCACGGCGATGGCCGAGCCGATCAGGGTGCCGACCGGCTGCATGACGTCCAGCACGGCCTGGGTGTGGTCGCCCAGGCCCAGCAGCAGCCCGGACTGCCCGGCGATCACGCCCAGGCTGGTGGACACCGACAGGAAGGACCGCACGGTGCCCGGTGCCCCCAGCGCGGCCACCCAGCCGAAACCGACCCCGGCCACCGCCGTGAACGCCGCGAAGGTGACCAGGGCGATCGCGCCGACCTGCAGACCGCACCGGAAGAGGTCCCGCCACCGGCCGCCGGCCCGCAGCGCGAGCATGATCACCAAGAACGCCAGCGTCATGGCCGCGGTTGCCTTGATCCCGACACCGAGGGTGATCAGCACGACGCCACCGATCATCGTCCGCTCCAGCGCGATGACGGTGCCGGCCAGCATCGCGCCGAGCATCAGGGCCTCGTTGTGCGCGCCGCCGATCAGGTGGAACAGCACCAGCGGGTTCAACGCGCCGAGCCAGAGCGCGGCGACCGGGTCGAAGCCGCAGATCCGGGCGAGCCGGGGGAGCGCCCAGACGATCAGCGCCACCCCGACCAGCTCGATCAGTCGCTGCAGCAGGACCCCGGCGATGACGTTCTGGTGGGCGAGGTTGACCACGCCTTGGGCGATCAGCAGGTAGACCGGGCCGTACGGGCTGGGCGTGTGCTGCCAGCGCACGTCCACCTGGTGCGCGTACGGGTCGGCGTCGCCGAGGGTGTCGTACGGCCCGTACTCGTACGGGTTGAAGCCGTGCGCCATCATCGAACCGATGGCCAGGTAGGAGTAGACGTCCCGGGAGAACAGCGGGGGTGTGACCAGCAGGGGCACCGCCCACATGGCCAGCGTGTGCGAGAGTTGGCTGCGGGACAGCCGCCGCGGCCGACCGGGGGCGGCGAGCCGGCCGATCAGCACCCAGCACAGCACGATCAGCCCGATGCCGGCGTACGAACAGGCCAGCGCGGCCGGCCCGATCCGGGACAGCAGCCCCAGGATCCGGATCCCGTCCACCGGATTGGGGATCGGCGTGGCCGCGCCGTACGACGAACCGGCGCCGAGCATCAGCAGCAGGGCGCCGACGGTGCCCCAGCGCCGAAGCCGGCTCAGCTGCCTGACCTCAACAGCATCGAGAGCTCCATTGAGAGCGCCGGCGGCCTCCGCGACCGGGGGGTCGTCACGGGCGCCGGACGCTCCGACCAGTTGCCGGTCCGCCGTCACCGCAGCAGTGTAGGTGGGCCGATCGGGTCGCGACCGGAACGAAGGTGAGCCTGACCTGCGTGTCCGGGACCACACCGGTCCGGACCGGCGCACTTTGATCTCCGCGCGGAAATAGGTCACACTGGTGTTGTGAAAACCGTCGCTACCGACCGTGCCGCCACGGCACTCGCGTCGGCGGATCGCGCCGAGGGCCGCACCCGCGAGGCCGTCACCCACCTGCTCCTGTCCGACGGCCCGCTGACCGCCGCCGACCTGGCCGGACGTTTGGGCATCTCCCCCGCCGCCGTCCGGCGGCACCTGGACCAGTTGGTCGCCGAGGGTGCGGTCGCCTCCCGCGAGGCGCCGTCCCGGGTGCAGCGGGGGCGGGGCCGACCGGCCCGTTCCTACCTGCTCACGGACGTCGGCCGGCAGCGACTGCCGCACCAGTACGACGAGTTGGCGGTGCAGGCGCTGGGATTTCTGCAGCAGGTTGCCGGACCGGAATCCGTCACGGAGTTCGCCCGCCGGCGGGCCGAGGCGATCGTCGAGCCGTTCACCGAACAGCTGGCGGCCGCGCCGGACGTCGCGGCCCGGGCCGACGTGCTGGCCGAGGCGCTGACCGCCGCCGGATTCTCCGCCTCGCTGGAGGAGGTCGGCGTCGGTCGGCAGTTGTGTCAGCATCACTGTCCGGTCGGGCACGTCGCGGCGCAGTACCCGCAGCTGTGCGAGGAGGAGATGGCGGTCTTCACCCGCGCCCTGGGCTCCTACGCGCAGCGGCTGGCGACCATCGCCCGGGGTGATCCGGTGTGTACGACCTTCATTCCGCTGTCCACCATCCCGCCGCCAGTCACCCACCGAAGCATCGGCACCACCGCTTGACACCAACCGCAGCACCCGCACGAACGGGCACGCCGCCGCACTGCCCGCTGTGTTCGACTGATATGGAAGGACCGACTGTGACGACCACCCAGGAACCGGAACTGAGCCAGACCCGCCTGGAGCAGGCCGCGACGATCGACCAGCTCGGCCGCTACGCGTTCGGCTGGTCCGACAGCGACACCGCCGGGGCCACCGCGCGCCGGGGTCTGAACGAGGACGTCGTCCGCGACATCTCCGGCAAGAAGAGCGAGCCCGACTGGATGCTGCAGCGTCGGCTCAAGGCGCTCAAGCTCTTCGACCGGCAGCCGATGCCCACCTGGGGCGCCGACCTGTCCGGGATCCACTTCGACACCATCAAGTATTTCGTCCGGTCGACGGAGAAGCAGGCGGAGTCCTGGGAGGACCTGCCCGAGGACATCAAGAACACCTACGACCGCCTCGGCATCCCGGAAGCAGAAAAGCAAAGATTGGTAGCAGGCGTCGCCGCGCAGTACGAGTCCGAGGTGGTTTACCACCAGATCCAGGAGGATCTGGAGCGGCAGGGTGTCATCTTCCTGGACACCGATTCGGGCCTGCGCGAACACCCGGAGATCTTCGAGAAGTACTTCGGCTCGGTCATCCCATCCGGTGACAACAAATTCTCCGCGCTGAACACCGCGGTGTGGTCCGGCGGATCGTTCGTCTACGTCCCGCCGGGCGTGCACGTGGACATCCCGCTGCAGGCCTACTTCCGGATCAACACCGAGAACATGGGCCAGTTCGAGCGGACGCTGATCATCGTCGACGAGGACGCCTACGTGCACTACGTCGAGGGCTGCACCGCGCCGATCTACAAGTCCGACTCGCTGCACTCCGCGGTCGTCGAGATCATCGTCAAGAAGGGTGGCCGTTGCCGGTACACCACCATCCAGAACTGGTCGAACAACGTCTACAACCTGGTCACCAAGCGGGCCAAGGCCGAGGCGGGCGCGACCATGGAGTGGGTCGACGGCAACATCGGCTCCAAGGTGACGATGAAGTACCCGTCGGTGTGGTTGATGGGCGAGCACGCCAAGGGCGAGGTGCTCTCCATCGCGTTCGCCGGCGAGGGCCAGCACCAGGACACCGGCGCGAAAATGTTGCACCTGGCGCCGCACACCAGTTCGACGATCATCTCAAAGTCGGTGTCCCGCGGCGGCGGGCGCACCTCCTACCGGGGCCTGGTCCAGGTCAATCCGGGCAACCACCACAGCCGCTCCACGGTGAAATGCGACGCGCTGCTGGTCGACACGCTGTCCCGGACCGACACCTACCCGTACGTCGACGTCCGCGAGGACGACGTGTCGATGGGTCACGAGGCCACCGTCTCCAAGATCAGCGAGGACCAGCTGTTTTACCTGATGAGCCGGGGCCTGACCGAGGACGAGGCGATGGCCATGATCGTCCGCGGCTTCGTCGAGCCCATCGCCCGGGAGCTCCCGATGGAGTACGCCCTGGAGCTCAACCGGCTGATCGAACTGCAGATGGAAGGAGCGGTGGGCTGACGTGACGGCCAGCACGCCCGTTTTGAGCCAGCACGCCCTGACCGAGCACAGCCATGTCGGTGGGGCGACCATTCGCACCAAGGGTGTCGACTCCCACCTGCACGGCATCGGCTCGGTCGATCCGGAGGCGCACCCGCTGCCGTCCACCAAGTCCGAGGTATGGCGGTTCACCCCGCTGCGCCGGATGCGCGGCCTGGACCACGACCGGGTGTTCGACGGCATCGTCGGCGCGCACAACGACCGGACCGTCGAGGGTCCCGCCGGCATCACCGTGCGCCGGGTCACCGGGGACGAGGCCGCCGCGCTCAAGGGCATCTCCGGCAACCTGCCCACCGACCGGCCCTCGGCCCGCGCCTGGCAGGCCAGCGAGACCGTCCTGCTCATCGATGTGCCCGCCGGGACCGAGTTTGACGAGCCGCTGATCACCACCTTCGAGGGCGGCACCATCGACAAGGCGTTCGCCGGACACCTGGTCGTCCGGGTCGGCCATCACGCCAAGGCGCAGATCGCGATCCTGCACGAGGGCACCCAGTTGCTCAGCGACAACATGGAGATCGTCGTCGGTGACGGCGCCCAGCTGGAGTTCGTTCAACTGGAGGAATGGGACTCGCAGGCGGTGCATCTGTCCCACCACCACATCCGGGTCGGCCGGGACGCCACCGTCAAGCACACCGCGCTCACCTTCGGCGGGGACCTGGTCCGGGTGGTCGCCGATGTCGTCTACGACGGCCCCGGCGGTGAGGTCGAGCTCAACGGGCTGTACTTCGCCGACGCCGGCCAGCACCTCGAGCACCGGCTGTTCGTTGATCACGCGGTGCCGCACTGCAAGTCACGGGCCCTGTACAAGGGGGCCCTGCAGGGCGCCAAGGCCCGCACCGTGTGGGTCGGCGACGTGCTGATCCGGCGGGCCGCCGAAGGCACCGACACCTACGAGATGAACCGGAACTTGGTGCTGACCGAGGGCGCCCGGGCCGACTCGGTGCCGAACCTGGAGATCGAGACCGGCGATATCGTCGGCGCCGGACACGCCAGTGCCACCGGCCGGTTCGACGACGAGCAGCTGTTCTACCTGCAGTCCCGGGGCATCCCGGCCGAGGTGGCCAGGCGCCTGGTGGTGCGGGGCTTCTTCGGCGAGGTGCTGCTGCGGATCGGCATCGAATCGGTGCGCGCGCGAACCGCGGAGATCATCGAGCGCGAACTGGCCATCGCGGGTATCTGAGCCCCGAAACCCAATAGGAGAACGCACTTCATGTCAACGCTGGACATCCGCGACCTGCACGTCTCGGTCCTCACCGAGGAGGGACCGATCGAGATCCTGCGCGGGGTCGACCTGACCGTGTCCTCGAACCAGACACACGCGATCATGGGGCCGAACGGCTCCGGCAAGTCGACCCTGGCCTACTCGCTGTCCGGTCACCCCAAGTACCACGTCACCTCCGGCACCGTCACGCTCGACGGTGAGAACGTCCTCGCGATGACCGTGGACCAAAGGGCCCGGGCCGGGCTGTTCCTGGCCATGCAATACCCGGTCGAGGTACCCGGCGTGTCCACCTCCAACTTCTTGCGCACCGCCGCCACCGCCGTGCGGGGCGAGGCCCCGCCCGTGCGCAAGTGGGTCAAGGAGGTCAAGACCGCGATGAAAGACCTGGAGATCGACCCGGACTTCGCCGAACGATCGGTGAACGAGGGCTTCTCCGGCGGTGAGAAGAAGCGGCACGAGATCCTGCAGCTCACCCTGCTCAAGCCGCGCATCGCCATCCTGGACGAGACCGACTCCGGGCTGGACGTCGACGCGCTGCGGGTGGTCGCCGAGGGTGTCAACCACTACAAGGCGGCCGCCGCCGAGACAGGTGAGGGCGTCGGCGTGCTGCTGATCACCCACTACACCCGGATCCTGCGGTACATCCAACCCGACCGGGTGCACGTGTTCGCCGGTGGCCGGATCGTCGAGTCCGGCGGGCCCGAGTTGGCCGACGAGCTCGAGGAGAACGGCTACATCCGGTTCACCGACGCGGCCGCGGTCTGAGACCACGCACGAATCGAAAGGCGAGGCATGGCGCAGGAGGTGATCACGGTGCCCGGTGACCGGACGATCGCGGCTCTGTCGACCAATGACGTCGATCGGATCCGCACCGACTTCCCCATTCTCGAACGGACCGTTCGGGACGGGAAGCCGTTGGTGTACCTGGACTCCGGGGCGACGTCGCAACGGCCGGTGTGCGTGGTCGACGCCGAGCAGGAGTACGTCACCGGTCACAACGCCGCTGTGCACCGCGGCGCGCACCAACTGGCCGAGGAGGCGACCGACTTCTATGAGTCGGCCCGGGAGCGCATCGGCGCCTTCATCGGTGCCCCCCGCACCGACGAGGTGATCTTCACCAAGAACGCCACCGAGTCACTGAACCTGGTGGCCTACTCGCTGGGCAATGCCAGCTACTCCGATGATTCGGCGGCGCGCCGATTCCGGGTCGTGCCCGGCGACGAGGTCGTCGTCACCGAAATGGAACACCACGCGAATCTGGTGCCCTGGCAGGAACTCTGCCGCCGCACCGGGGCCACGCTGCGCTGGTTCTCGGTGACCGACGACTTCCGGCTGGACCTGTCGAACCTGGACGAGGTGATCACCCCACGGACGAAGGTGGTGGCGTTCACCCATCAGTCCAACGTGCTCGGCACGATCAACCCGGTGGACGTGCTGGTCGCCGCCGCGCAGCGGGTCGGTGCGCTCACCGTGCTGGACGCCTGCCAGTCGGTGCCGCACCAGCCGGTCGACGTGGCCGCGCTGGACGTGGACTTCGCGGCGTTCTCCGGGCACAAGATGTTCGGGCCCAGCGGCGTCGGCGTGCTCTACGGACGCTACGAGCTGCTGGCCGCGATGCCGCCGTTCCTGACCGGCGGCTCGATGATCGAACAGGTCTTCATCGACCGCTCCACCTATGCCGCGCCGCCGGCCCGGTTCGAGGCCGGGGTTCCGATGACCTCGCAGGCCGTCGGGCTCGGCGCGGCCGTCGACTACCTGCGGCACGTCGGCATGAAGGTCGTCGCCGACCACGAGGCTCAGCTGACCGGCTATGCGCTGCAGGAACTCTCGGCCATCGACGGGGTGCTGATCATCGGCCCGTCGAACACCGTGGACCGCGGGGGAGCGGTGTCGTTCGTGGTCGACGGGGTGCATGCGCACGACGTCGGGCAGATCCTGGACGACGCAGGCGTGCAGGTCCGGGTCGGGCACCACTGTGCCTGGCCGCTGCACCGCCGGTTCCGCATCGCGGCCACCGTGCGGGCGTCGTTCGCGCTGTACAACACGCCCGCCGAGGTCGACGCGCTGGTCGCGGGAGTGCGGTCCGCGCAGGACTTCGTCGGGGTGAGCTGACCCGTGCAGATGGAAAAGCTGTACCAGGAAATCATTCTCGACCACTACCGATCGCCGCA
>DATDBV010000436.1:0-3663 GCA_036524715.1 Nakamurella sp.
GATCGCGTTCGAGAGCGCGTAGATCGCCGCGACCGCGCCGGCGACCGCGAAGGAGCCACGTTCGGCCGACAGCAGCAGCACGGCGCCCAGGCCGATCATCGACATCTGCATCCGGGCCAGGAACCCGGCGGCCGTGAACCGAAGCGCGCCCGGGCGCCGCAGCACCTTGCCGTACGAACCGAACACGAGAACTACCCCACACCCTTTGCCGACGACCAGCAACAACCAGGCGTCGTTTCTGCACCAACCAGTCGGTATAGGGTACTTCAATCAGGTACGGAAGTCGACCAGCGCTGTCTGACCGACGTGCGGAGCCGACAGCGCCCGGATGGCCTGGTGTCCTCCAGCACGGCGACGGTGGCACCGTTCTCGGCGGCGCGGCGGGCGCCACTGACCCGCCG
The DNA here is from genome assembly GCA_036524715.1 of Nakamurella sp. Lineage (GTDB taxonomy): Bacteria > Actinomycetota > Actinomycetes > Mycobacteriales > Nakamurellaceae > Nakamurella. The sequence continues at coordinate 402 of DATDBV010000436.1, forward strand.
CCACTGACCCGCCGCAACTTTGGACGGGCGTGCCCTGACGTTGCGCTGATCCAAAACCCACTTCCGGCGCCGTTTTGACCGGCTTGATGGGTCTTCGATCAGCGCAACCCGCCGGGGCCGGCCGGCAACGACGAACCCGCCCGCACGGCCCGGTTCGAGCTGAAGGGGCGCCCCCGCCGGGGCCGACGCGCTGATCAGCAACTCGGCGAGAGTTCGCCCGAATTGTACGAATCGGCGCCAAGTTGATCAGCCCGGCCCGCGCGAGCCGCTCCGACATCCGCATCAGCAGTCGAAGAAGGCTGCCCACGTGGATCTCGGAGCGCTGGTTCGGCCGTCCGGCGCCGAGCCGCGGGTTTCACGCTGAGAGAACGGCCCTCCCGGGGGCCGCCCCCGTTTGAGCGTCACCGAACCAGACATCACCGGCGCGAAGCCGACGGATCGGTCAGCGTGACCCCAGGTGCCGTGGGTGCCGCCGCCAACGGCCGCGCTGCGAGGTCAGTCGAACTCGGTCGGCAGGGCACGGTCCCGATGATGCGCGACGATCCGGCCGAGCTCGTAGGCGCTGATCCGGCCCTCTGATAGTTCTGGCAGCTCCCCGATTCCGAACCAGCCGATCTCCAGGGTCTCCAACGCCTGCGGCGGATGGACCTCCCCGGTGGACTCGCACAGGAAGAACAGCTTGTAGATGGAGAACGGCAGCTTGGGCGCGTGGCCCTGAGCGTCCCGGTCCCAGCACCCGACCAGCTTGACGGCCCGTGCGGCGTAACCGGTTTCCTCGAGCACCTCACGCTCGACGGCCACCGAGGGCGTGTCCAGGGGATCGGCCCACCCGCCGGGCAGCGACCAGCGACCGTCGGTGCGCTCCCGCATCAGCAGCAGCCGCTCGCGTTCGTCGACCAGCGCGCCGCGGACGTCGACCTTGGGAGTGGCGTAGCCCCGGTCCTCGCCCAGTTGCGCGCGCCACGCATCGGCGGAGCCGCCGCCGACCACCGCGAGCAGGTTCAGCGCGACCGCCGAGACCTTCTGGTACCGGTCGACGTCATACTCGTCGTCGGCGTAGTGCAGCCCGCTCTGCGCGATCGCGCCCAGGGCGACCGCGGCGCGGCGCACCGCCTCGGCGGGACCGTCGCAGTCGGCGGGGTCGTCGGGCACGCGGCCAACCGTAGCCGGGTGGTCAGCCGGACCACGCGGCCGGACCGATCCACGGCCCGGTCATCGACCCGTCCGGGTCGATCCTGGCGAGCAGCGCGTCCATGATCGCGCCCAGCTGGTCCACCTGATCCGGGGTCAGCGCGTCGATCACCACCTCACGCACGGTGTCCACATGGCCGGGCGCGGTGGCGACCACCTTTGCGAACCCGTCCTCGGTGAGCCGAACCTCGGTGATCCGTCCGTCCTGCGGGCTCGGAGTGCGGACGGCGAACCCCCGCTCGACCAGCCGTCGAACCACATGGGACAACCGGGACAGGGAGCCGTTGGTCCGTCGGGCCAGGGCCGTCATCGGCAACGTCCGATCCGGCGCTTCGGACAGCATCGCCAGCACGTAGTACTCGAAGTGACTGAGCCCGGCGTCCCGGCGCAGTTGCGCCTCCAGCGCGGCCGGCAGGATCTCGACCACGGCCATCAACCGGAGCCAGGCGGATTGTTCCCGTTCGGTCAGCCATGTGGTCATCGGAACATCCTACAAGACTTACTTGACGCTTCAAGCTCCAGGAGGTAGAACAGTACTTGAGAGTTCAACCAATCAGGAGGACGTCATGACACAGGTCAGCATCATCGGCACCGGCAACATGGGCAATGCCATCGCCGGCATCTTCACCAAGGGCGGTCACACGGTCGAGCTCATCGGGCGCGGCGACTCCGACAAGCGGATCACCGGCGAGATCGTCGTCCTGGCCGTCCCCTTTCCGGCCGTGGCGGACGTCCTGGCCCAGCGGGGCGCGAGCCTGGCCGGCAAGGTCGTCGTCGACATCACCAACCCGCTCGATTTCTCGACCTTCGACTCGCTGACCGTCCCCGCGGACGGATCCGCCGCCGCCGAGATCGCCGCGGCCCTGCCGCAGTCGACGGTGCTCAAGGCGTTCAATACAACCTTCGGGGCGACTCTGGCCGCCGGCACCGTCGGCCCACTGCCCACCACCGTGCTGATCGCCGGTGACGACGCCGACGCCAAGGCGCTGCTCGCGGGCGTCATCACCGCCGGCGGCCTGAACGCCGTCGACGCCGGTTCACTGAAGCGGGCCCGCGAACTGGAATCGCTCGGCTTCCTGCAGATCACCCTCGCCGCAGCCGAGAAGGTTTCCTGGACCGGCGGTTTCGGGGTCGCTGCCTGACCGACGGATCAACTCCGGTGACCACGCCGCGCGCGGGCACCGGAGTTGATCGGTTGTCATGCCCGGGAGAACTCCGCGGCCCGCCGCAGCTGGTCGTCGGACGGCCGAACGCCGGTGTAGAGGACGAACTGCTCGGCCGCCTGCAGCGCGATGATCTCGGCGCCGCTGATCGTCGGCTTGCCCAGATCGGTGGCCAGGCTGATCAGCGGGGTCTTGGACGGGAACGCGACGACGTCGAACACAACCTGGGCCTGCTCGACCAGGTCCCGTTCGAAGGACAGGTCGTTCTCGGCGGGCCCGCCGGTCATCCCGATCGGCGTCGCGTTGATCAGCAGCGGCGCGGCGAGATCACCCAGCTCCGCGGCGAATCGGTAGCCGTACTGATCGGCCAGCGCCCGGCCGGCATCCACGCTCTGCGGTGCGACGATGGTGCCCGAGCCGAACCCGGCGTCGCGCAGGGCCGCGACGATCGCCTTGGCCATGCCGCCGGAACCCAGCAGCAGGAAGTCCAGGTCGGTCGGCACCTCGTGCCCGGCCAGCACGGACCGGACCGCGATGTAGTCGGTGTTGTAGCCGGTCAGGTGGCCGTCGGTGTTGACGATGGTGTTGACCGACTGGATCGCGGTTGCCGAAGCGTCGAGTTCGTCGATCAGCGGCATGACATCGGCCTTGTAGGGCATGGACACCCCGGCGCCCCGGATGCCCAGGCCCCGGATGCCGGCGACCGCGGCCACGATGTCGGTCGGCGCGAACGCCTTATAGACGAAGTCCAGGCCCAGCTCGTCGTACAGGTGGTTGTGGAAACGGGTGCCGATGTTGCTGGGCCGGGCGGCGAGCGAGACGCAGAGCGCGGTCGACTTGTTGAGAGTGTCGGTGGTCGGCATGACGGGTCGGGTCCTTTCGGGGTGGCCCGCGGCGATCGACGCCGC
>DATDBV010000437.1:0-4776 GCA_036524715.1 Nakamurella sp.
TCCAGCGGCCCGGTCAGGTAGACCAGGCCCTCCTCGGCGGTGGAGTCGTAGCCGCAGGTGGCCAGCACGGTCGGCCTGGGCGTGCCGCTGTCGTCGGGCGCGAAGAAGTAGGCCTTGAGGGTGGTGCCCTGGTACGGCACGGCCAGGGTCTGAACGTGCAGGTCGAGCAGCGGGATGGCCGCGGTGAAAGCGGCGACCTGCGCGGCGTAGGCCCGCTGCAGGCTGGGGTCGGTCAGGTCGCGGCGCAGGAAGAAGTAGGACTGCCGGTAGTACTCGGCGGCCCGCAGGTACGCGCCGCGGGCGGACTCGCGGTCGCCGGCGGCCGCCGCCGTGTCGGCGATCTCCCGGACCGACTCGGCCCGGGCGAACCAGGCGTTGTACCAGCTCTCCGGGTCCGGCTTGCCGACCTGCCGGGCGGTGGCGAAAGCCTCGCCCAGGTCGGCCATCCCGGCGTAGGACGCCAGCAGGGTCCGCTGGAACTGGCCGTCGTAGGTCTCGTTGCCGAACGCGATCCCCCGTGCCTTTGCCATCAGTCCGATTCCCATCCGCCCCGGGTCGGCCCCATCCCGGAGCCGCCCTCCTCCCCCGGCCGGCACGCCAGGATCTGGTCGACGCCCATCCGGTTCTGCTCGAACGCCAGCCCGCCACCGATCAGGTACAGCCGCCAGATCCGGGCGCTGCGTTCCCCGGTGAGGGACACCACTTCGTCCCAGCGATGCTCGAGGATCCGCAGCCAGGCCCGCGCCGTCCACCCGTAGTGCTCACGCAGGGCGTGCACGTCGCGAACCTCCAGCCCAGCCTCGGTCAGCATCGACACCGTGCTACCGACCGGCTTCATGTGCATGTCGGGGGCGATGTAGGTCTCGATGAACGGGCCGCCGCCGGTCTGGGTCTTGGCCCGGGACATCTGCTGGACCAGCGCGCGGCCGCCGGGGCGCAGCACGTCGTGCAGGATCCGGGCGAACACCGGGTACTCACCGTCGCCGACGTGCTCGCCCATCTCGATGCTGGTGACCGCGGCGAATGCCTCCCGATCGGGCACGCTGCCGATCAGCTCGCGGTAGTCGGCCAGCCGGACGGTGACCCGGTCGGTCAGCCCGGAGTCGGCGACCCGCTTGCGGACGAAGTCGAACTGTGCGCGGGACAGGGTGACCCCGACCGACCGGCTGCCGTAGTGCTCGGCGGCGTGGCAGATCAGCGATCCCCAGCCGCAGCCGATGTCCAGGTGTCGCGTACCCGGCCGCAGTTCGAGCTTGCGGCAGATCAGGTCGAGCTTGGCCCGTTGGGCATCGTCCAGGTCCTGGTCGGGCCCGTCGGTGAAGTAGGCGCACGAGTAGGCCATGCTCGGGCCGAGCAGCAGTTCGTAGAACTCGTTGGACAGGTCGTAGTGATGGGCGATGGCCGCCCGATCCCGTTCCCGGGTGTGCTTGCCGCCCGACAGTCGAGCCTCGGCACCAGGTTTCGGTGGGCGCCGGCCGAGCGCGCCCAGGCGGAGCGCGGCCAGGGTCAGCCGGGGCCAGTCGGCGACCCGGATCCGGGGCCGGGTGAGCGCTCCGCCGCGGGTGGCCGCCCACATCAGGGACAGTCCCGCAGCCAGGTCACCCTCGACGTCCAGCTCACCGGTGAGGTAACCCTCGGCCAAACCGAGTTCGCCTGGTGACCACACCAACCGACGCAGTCCACGCCGGGTGACGATCAACGTGGGCGCCTCGTCGGGACCGGATTCGCTGCCGTCCCAGGCGCGGATGCGGATCGGGACGGGCCCACCGAGCACCCGCTCGGCGACCTTGGCGATCCGCTGCGCGTTCGTGATCGGCACTGCGACCTCCCCAGGTATTCGGGGCGGATCGGTGTGCCCCACACCCGTCGAGTGCATCACGCGCCACTCGCGCCCCGAGCGGCGGGCCCGGGGCGGGATGGCGGCGTCGCCGACCGTCACGCGTGGACGACCAGGCCCACCCGTGCGTCGAGGACGGCCGGGGACGCCGCGACCTCGGAGCGCGCTGAGCAGCCCGGTTCCTTCGTCACCGAATTGCTTCAGCCCCCCGCCTGTGCCTGTCGGCGGCCTCGCGAGCTCAGCCGACCCAAGCCGGCCGGCGCACCCGTCGGGGGAGGTGCGCCGACCGAGTTCGTTGATCAGCGGTGCGGACGACGAACGACCACCACCGGCCAATGGCTGTGCCCGACCAGCGCGTGGCTGGTGGATCCGAGCAGCAGGCCGGCGAAGCCGCCCCGCCCGCGGCTGCCGACGACGATCATCTGCGGGGTCGGCCCACCGGGGTATGGACGCAACAACGCCTCCGCGGCGCGACCCCGCCGTACCTCCTGCTCGACGGCGACGTCCGGATACTTCTCCCGCCAGCCGGCGAGTTGCTCGGCCAGCACGACATGTTCCTTCTCGTCCTCGACCTGATCGAGCAGCGTTCCGGCCGCGACCAATCCGCGCAACTCGACGTCGTCCCAGACGACCACGGCCCGAATGGGCGCGCCGCGCCGGTCGGCCGCGTCGAACGCGAATTCGACCGCGGCCTCACTCGTGCGGGACCCGTCGACGCCCAGCAGGACCGGGCCGGCCGAATCGAGCTCCGTGCCGACCGGGATGACCGCGACGGGCGAGCGGCCGTGCGCCGTGATGTGCAGCGCCACCGACCCGAGGATCACCTCGGGAATGCGCCCCCCGCCACGGGTACCCACCACCGTGAGCACCGCCTGCTCGGAGGCCTCGACCAGGACCGGTCGTGGGTCGGAACGCACCAGCCGGCCGGTGACCTCCACCTCCGGGTACTCGCGCCCGATGTCCTGCACCGCGTCGGCGATCAGCTGCTCGCCCGACTCGTACAGCCCATCGGTGAGCGAGGTCGGGATCGTGTAGCCGAGCATGCCGGCCACCGGGATGTCGAAGGCGTGCACGATCTGCAGCGACAGATCGCGCAGCTGCGCCTCGCGGGCGGCCCACCGGGCCGCGGTCAGTGCTTCGGGGGATCCATCCAGCCCGACGACGATCCGCTGTCGGACGCCAGTCATGATCGAACTCCTTGTCCGGACGCCGTCCCACACTGAACAGGAATGGTCGGACGTCCTGATTCCAGGGTCCTTGCCGGGCGCCCGCGGTCGCCAGGGACGAAGGTCCCGGGCCGGCCGGTGTACGCGGTGAACTGAGTCACTCCCACTCCCCCGCCCCCTTGAAGTTGATCATGGTGCGCTGCCGCCGACACACCGACCGAATTCGCGACACGCCGATCGCGGCGAGACAGCGCACCATGATCAACAGCGGCTGGGGGGCGGCGGGGCCACTAGCGCGCGGGCACGCCCGGCCGCTATCCAGCAGTAGTCAGCCGGCGGCGTCCCAGGCGTCGCGGATCCGGCGGGCGGCGACGGCCGGATCGGGCTGCCCGCAGATCGCGCTGACCACCGCGACCCCCGCCGCGCCGGTGCCCCGCACCAAGGCCGCCCGGGCCGCGTCGATGCCGCCGATGGCCACGCACGGCACCGGGCTGCGGGCGACGATCGCGGCCAGGGTCTGCAGGCCGCCGGGGTCGGCCGCGTCGGGCTTGGTGGCCTGCCACCACACCGGCCCGACGCCCAGGTGGTCGACCGTGCCGGGCGGCAGCGTGGCGGCGGCCTCGACGTGCGCCGCCGTCTGCACCGACAGGCCCAGCAGCGCATGGGGTCCCAGCAGCTGCCGGGCGGAGGCCGGGTCGAGGTCGCCCTGGCCGACATGCGCCCCGTCGGCGCCGATCGCCGCCACCAGATGCACCCGGTCGTTGACGATCAGCGGCACCCCGGTGCCGGCCAGCACGGCGGCCACCGACCGGCCGAGGTGCACGAACTCGTCGTCGGACGCGTGCGGATCGCGCACCTGCACCACCGTCACCCCGGCGGCGACCGCCGCCGCCACCGTCGGGGCCACTCCGAAAGTCCCGCACAGCACGGTGTCGGTGACCAGGTACAGACTCAGGTCGACCGGACGCGCCACCCGCGTCAGCTCAGCCGGACCCGCGCCGCCAACTCGCCCGGGGTGAGCAGGGCCAGCTGGTCCAGCAGCGCGACGGCGAACGAACCGGGGCCGGCGGACGTGGCCGCCGCGGCGTCCCCGGCCACGGTGAGCGTGGCGGTCGCGGCGACCGAGGCCAGCAGCGGGTCGTCGAGCACGGCGGCGAATCCGGCGATCAACGCGCCCAGCGCGCAGCCGACACCGGTGACCCTGGTGAGCAGCGGGTGGCCGTTGGCGACCCTGACCACCCGGGAGCCGTCGGTGAGGTGGTCGACCGGCCCGCTGATCGCAACGACGGTGCGGTGCAGCCCGGCGAGTTCGACGGCCGCATCCAGCGCCGCCGCCGGGGTGTCCACCGAGTCGACGCCCTTGCCGCCGGCCCCGCCGGTCAGCGCCATCACCTCGGATGCGTTGCCGCGCAGCACGGTCGGGCTGTCGGACAGCAACTTTCGGGCGATCTCGGTGCGCCAGCCCAGGGCGCCAGCGGCGACCGGGTCGAGCACCCAGGGGGTGCCGGCGTCGTTAGCCGCGGCCACGGCCTGCTCCATGGCGGCGGCGGTGTCCGCGTACGGGGTGCCCAGGTTGACCAGCACGCCACCGGCGATCCGAGCGAATGCGCCGGCCTCCTCCGGGTTGTCCACCATCGCCGGCGCCGCGCCGACCGCGAGCAGCACGTTCGCGGTCCACTGGGCGGCCACGATGTTGGTCAGGCACTGCACCAGCGGCGATCGGTCGCGCAGCTCGGCCAGGGCGTCGGCGCAGTCGCCGGGTCGGATGGTGGT
>DATDBV010000438.1:0-3448 GCA_036524715.1 Nakamurella sp.
GCCGGTCTACCAGAACCGCCCGTCCGGGTCGTCGTCCTGCGCCGGTCAGTGCTCCATGGCCATCCACGCCTACGGCCTGCACGGCGGCTCGCCGCATAGCACCCACAATCACGGCACTCGCATCACGCAACCGGTGTTCGACAACCTCATCGCCTGGCGCAACGCCGCCTAGCGAGTTCGCTCACCCCAAACAGCGAAACGAAAGCGGCCGGCCCCGGCGGGGTCGGCCCCCTTCCGCGTGTGGTGGCACCCCGGTGGCCTCCCTTGTGAGGAGATGTCGCGTGACGCCCGCCGAGAACATGGCTGTTGATCAACTGGCGCATCGCCGCCCGAGGCGCACCCACGCCCGCCATCACAAGTTGCGGGGTTCGCTCATCCCTTCGATGCGCGCAAACCCTCATTTGCGCCGATCGCCACCGACACGTGAATGGGAGGTTTCGCCGAGGCTCTCGGTAGGTGCCGGTGGCGCAACACCGGCCGGGCGGGCACCCTGGGGAAGAGGGAACACATCTACCATCCCCGTCAACCCGAGTCGCAGCTGACCCCCACCGGGCGGCATGCCACGGCACCGACGACCCACGAGACGCTCCCATCAACACACCATGCTCGACAACCGTCACCTGATAGGACGCCGCGCCCTCGCTCAGGCCCTGCGAAGCTGGAGGTCGAGCGTCGCCGTGCCGCCCTCAGGCACCAATGTCTCCACCGAAGCCTCCTGGTAGCCGTCGGCCGTCACCGTGATGCGGTAGCGCCCCGCAGGCAGGACCCAGCTGTAGCGACCCTCGTCGTTGGTGAACACCGCAACCTCCGGTATCGCCTTCGATGGCGTATCGAGCGAGGTGGGGGTCACCAGCGCTCCCGTCACCGGTTTTCCCTCCTGGTCGCTGACGTTCCCGTCCACGCCATGAGCCTGCGTCGTCGCCGACCCGCCGACGGCGTCGTCGCTCGACACGGACGCATCGTCACCCGTCGGCCGCGCGGCCCCCACGCCTGCACCCGAGGTGCTGCCGGTGCTGTCGTCGCTGCCGCCGATGGCGGGCTCGGCGCCCGCGCTGGCCGGTGTCACCGGATCGCTCCCGTCCCCGAAACTCGATCCGGCCGCCCCGCTCGAAGCCGCCCCGCGCGAGGTCGGTTGCGGCGAGGCCGCTCCCGCCCCGGTGCTTGGGGCCACCGCGCATCCGGTGACGAGCGCACCAACCAGCACGCCCAGCCCGATCGACAGAACCTTTCGACTGTTCCGCATCATCGCTCCCCCTTGACCAACCGTATCCGGCTCGATGGGAAGACGGCCGAACATGGTTCCCGGGTTGCATCAACCGTCGTCTGGGATTTGGGCTGTCGCGATACAACCCAGGAGAGTCGTTCACGTGGCGCAAAAGGCGGGCCCGCACACAACGTCAACGCGGACCAAGTTGCCGACGTACCGACAACATATGACTGATCGCCGCGGCACCGCAACGCTGCTGGTCGAACGGGTCGTCGCACAGCGGCCGCCCGTGCTCGGCGCCGACACCCCCGACGATGCCCTCGCGACCACCCTTGACCGATACGGACGGGGTCGACCTTGAACACGCTGTCACCGGCGGTCAATCATTCGGCCCGGATCCCGGCTTTGAAGGCGCCGGTCGGTCGGGGTTGCCGACACCGCCGTTGGCGTGCTCGGGCCGATGGGCCGCGGACTTTCCGCGGGTCGGTGCGGCTTCAGGGGCCGCGTTTGGTGACGGCGGTGGTGCGGTCGTCGGTTGGGGAGCTGGTGCTGGGGCGGGGTCGGGTGGGGGAGCCTGTTGCGGCGGTGTCTGCGCGACCGCAACCGGTGCTGGTGCTGCTGCTGGTGCTGGTGCGGCAGGTTCCTTGGTTGGGGCTTCGGTCGCAGCTACCGCAGGTCGCGCCGGTTGGTCAGCGGATGGGGGTGGGTGTTCGGTCGACTCGGTCGCGGTGACGATGGGCGCGGCGGGTGCCGGCGAAAGGGGTGTTCCTTGCTCGGGTCCGGTTGATGCGGGATGGTTCTCCGCTGAATCTGCCTGGACGGCCGCCGGCCGGATCCAACGCTTGCCCGCGATCAGCTCCCGCTCGTCATCCAGCACCGTCCAGTGCTCGACACGCTCATCGAGATCCAACGATCGCGTCATGGCCCGACATCATGGCGCAGCCGGCGCCGGACACAACGGATCAGGGCCCGCCAACGCCCGACTGTCAACAGCGGTCGAAAAATTGACCCCCTGGCTGCGGATGAAATCTGATCCCCTAGGTTCGTCGTGCGGCCGGCGGCTTGCCGGTGAACCCCGGGCCGGCCGGCGGCTCAGACCCAAGCTGGGTCGGGCAGCGCGGGTTGGCTGATACGGGCGCCTGGGTCAAGGCCATGGGCGTGGTGGATCCAACGCGTGATCCTTCGTGTGGGTTGGGGTGATCGCTGCCGCCGATGCACCAATCGCTGTCGTCGTCGAAGAAGTCGTCGGGCCAGGGGGCTGGTCGGCCGGTATCGTCCCACCAGCAGGTTTTCAGGCCGGCGGCCAGGTCGGCGAGGTCCTTGGCGCGGCGTGTGCGGTTGTCTTTCATGCTGCGGGGTTGGGTGGCGCCGAGGTGGGCCAGGTGCTGCTGTGCGTCGTTACAGGATCTGGGCCAGGTCGCGGGCGGCGTCGCCGGCGTCGGCCAGGTGGGCGGCCGCGTCGCCGACGGCCGGGCGGGGGTCGGCGTGAGTATCGGACCGGACGCGGCCGGAGTCGTGTTCGGTGTGCAGCCGTCCTCGAGTTGGCCGAGCAGTTGCGGCAGGCCGCCGACGAGGAGGGCGAGTTCGGCGACGAGCCGGTAGAGCTCGGCCGGCCCGGTGAAGGCATGCCGGTCGCGGGTGCGGTGGTTGAGGCGGTCGTGGCCGGCCTGATCATTCTGGCCGTCGTCGGGACGCACCAAACGCGGCGGCCGCTCGCGGTCGGCGACGCGGGGCCCCAAGCGCAACGCCCAGTTCGCGGTCACCGGCGAGGTCACGTCGTCATCGCGTGGACCGGTGCCGACGACCAGGTGCACGCCCGCACCTGGGACAAAGTCGGATCCTGGTCCCAGCCCGGATCTCACCGAGGATTCGCTGGCCTGCGCGGCCTCGGGGACTGCTCGCATGGACGGCACGGTGCACCCCTTGGAACCGCTCCTCCTTCGAGCGGATACCGCGATGACGTGTTGTCCCGAGACGGCGACCCCGGACGCCGGCGAGCGCAGCCGACCGATGGCCGCGGCCGCCACCCCGCGGTCAGGAGATCGGTCACCGCTACTCCACCGCGACTTGGTGACATGCGTTGTCGGAGGGATGAGCAGGCGGAGCTTGGCACCGGACGGTCCCTTGACACCAGCCTGACCATCGGGCCAAGGTCGAACCGTGGCGTCCCACGTGATCGGGTCACAAGTGTGACCGGTTGGTGGGCGAACAGGTAGGAGTCCCGATGAAGCGGGTCCTCAT
>DATDBV010000439.1:0-14070 GCA_036524715.1 Nakamurella sp.
GCCACTCGCTGGTCTCACCCCGCTCCAGGGCGTCCAGGACGCGCGGCATCTCGTGCACCAGGGTCGCCGCCAGGCCGACGTGCCGGCTGCCCTTGTGCGGGCTGTCCTTGCGGGCCAACGCGACCTGCGCCGTGATCGACCGGCTCGCGTCCTGACTCTTGGCTCCGGCCTTGATCAGCTTCTCCCGCTGCGACACGGCGAACGAGTCGGTTAGGCGGGCCTGGGCGGCGGCCGCCGCCGACTTGATCCGCTCCAGCCAGGTCAGCGAGTCGATCCGCTGGCCATCGGTCGCGGCGGCGTCGACGGCAGCGGCAGCCAGCTCCGCGACGATCGCGGCGTACCGTTCGGCTGTCGACATACGTTCGATGATAGGTCATGCTGACCGCTCGCACAATGGCTGAACAGCATGTGAATCGGTTCTTTTCGAACGTATAGGCGCCTTGGCCGGCCACAGGTGGCGATCGATGGACGCCGGCGATATCGCCGGCAACTCGGCCCGCACCGCCATGCTTTACCGGCCGACGCCGTCGACGAGCTCACCGTGCCGTTCCCGGCCGTCCAGCCGCACGCGTACATCGACGCGGCCAGGCACTGCCGCACTGCCCGCCCGAGGCCGCCCACACCCGCTGCCGACGCCGGGCGCTGTCCCGCGACCAGCCGGTCACGGACACCACCTCGTCCAGGATCCGGCCCTTCGTCCGCTTGTCCGCGGCCCTGAACGCCCGGCCGTACCCGATGGCGATCTCGGCACGAGACATCATCGAAAACCCACTCCTCATGCCCCGGCGCGCTCGGCGCTACGCGGGCATTCCTCCGTGAGGCACGGAGAGCGTTTCGCGGGCAGTTTTCGTGAGTCTCGCCGGGTACTGGCCCGGCGCCGCGGCCTATACTGGTCTTGCCCGCGGCACTAGCTGCGAGGAAGTGAGCCCGAGACCCGTCCGGACGGACGCGGCGCTCGGGCTTCGCGCCTTCTGGGATCAGACGGTGCGGACGGTGGTCAGGGTCGGACTGATCCGTCGGCGCCACTCGCCAGAGCGGACCCAGCTACCACGATGTCCGGCAGAGCAAGAAGCAGCTCGTCATAGGCGCGCTGGTGTCGATACTCGAGCCGGTCAGCAATGCCGGCCTGGCGAACGACTGGAATAGGTGGTGGCGGTCGGCCCGCACGACGGAGTCGTCCTGCTCGATCACGAGCCGAGTATCGCCGGGCGGGCGGCGATATCCTCAACGAGGGCGGCAAGGCACGCGGTGCGGGCTGCCAGATCGGTCCGGTAGCGACGCGCGGCGTCGTAAACCGTGGCTTGGACCTGCATTGCGGCCAGAGCCGAGACGATGACACGCCGACGGCGCGCCTGCTCGTGCTTCATGTGGATCCGCCGCTGACCTGGCAGCACGAGAGCACGCACGGTCTTCCGGAATGGCCTCGCCTGGATGATCTTGCGCAACGGGCCGGCTCTTGAAATCTGGGTTGACCACAGCTTTGCAGCAAGAATCGGTCGAGATCCCAGCCCCGGCTCCGTCTCAGCATCGAATCGGCAAAGTCGAATCGGCAAGTCAACTATTGGAGGATGACATGGCACACGTAAAACGTTTCGACCACATCGGCATCACCGTCGCGGACCTCGCCTCGGTCACGGCATTTTTCGTCGGACTGGGTCTCGAGGTCGAAGGCACCGGATCCGTGGAGGGCGAGTTCGTGGAGACCGTCTGCGGTATCCCGGGCGCGCGCTGTGAGATCGCAATGCTGCGGCCGCCCGACGGAGGGTCCCGGCTGGAGCTCGCGAGCTTCGTCACGCCCGACCACGTGCCCGGATCGCCCACAGCGATGGCCAATGAGCTTGGCCTGCGGAACCTGTCATTCGAGGTCGGCAACCTCGAGGCGGTCGTCGATGAGTTGGCTGTGGATGGGTACGGGCTCATCGGCGGTATCGGCGAGTACGAGAACAGCGTGCGGATGGCCTACGTGCGTGGGCCTGAAGGGATTATCGTGTCCCTGTTCGAGCAGATCGGCTGACGCGTGTTGTCAACACGTGTGCGCGTTGCCCACGTGGGTCAAGCCGTCGCCGATGCCCGTCAACCGGTCGCCGGATGATCTGAACGTTCCCGTTCAGCGATTCCTCTTGCGAGCTTCGAATGTGTGCGATGGGTATCCGCGCGTGCGGCGGTCTTCCTTGGCGAACGCCGTGTCACTGCCGCTGTCCTGGCAGTGCTTCGACCGACGGCGTTCCGACCCGAGGGGACGTGACAATGTCGCGAATGAGCGAAGTGCCGGCGGAGATACATGGCTTCAGCGTGGCTGGCGCAACACCGACGCCGTGGAAGACCGCGCTTGAGCAGGTGAGCGCGGCCGACACGTTCTGGCTTTCGACCGTGCGGCCGGACGGCCGGCCGCACGTCACACCGCTGATCGCGGTGTGGCATGACGACGCAATCTGGTTCACGACCGGACCCGACGAGCGCAAGGCCAGGAACCTCGCCGACAACCCCGCGGTGGTCCTGACCACGGGTCGCAGCGACCTCGGCGCAGACAGCCTCGACGTTGTCCTCGAGGGACGCGCCGAGCCAGTGACCGATCTTGAGCGACTGCAAGCGGTCGCGGACGCGTTCACGGCCAAGTACGGACCGCCACGTGGCACTTCGTGGTCCGTGACGGCGCCTTCAGCCACGCCGAGGCCGGCGGTCGCGCGCTGGTGTTTTGTGTGCGGCCTGTGCGCGGTCTCGGGTTCCGCAAGAGCGCGCGCTCCAGTCAGATTCAGACGACCTGGACGTTCCCGTCGTGATGGCGCTGCAGGAGCCGGTGCAGGCGGCGATCGACGAGCTGATCGCCTCAGGAGCGGAGACCGGACTGCAGGTCGCCGTCCTGCACGCGGGGCGCGTCGTCGCCGATGCGCGGGCCGGAGTCGCGGATGAGCGCACCGGGGCGCCGGTGGAGCCGGGCACCCTGTTCTTCGCCGCATCGGCGGGCAAGGGCGTCGCTGCCTCGGTCGCGCATGTGCTGGTCGAACACGGCGAGCTGGACTATGGGCAGCGCCTGGTCGACGTCTGGCCCGAGTTCGGCGCACATGGCAAAGACCGGGTGACGGTGCGCGACGTCCTCGTCCACGCTGCGGGGGTCCCCGGTCTGTGGCCAGACATCACGCCCGTCGACCTCGGTGATTGGGACCGCGTGTGCGCGTTCCTCGCCGACCAGCGGCCCTGGTGGGAACCCGGCACCGCGACCGGCTACCACGCTCTGACCTTCGGCTACCTGCTCGGCGAGGTCGTCCGGCGCACGACCGGCCGCACGCTCGCGGATGGGTTGCGCGACAAGATCGCTGCTCCGCTCGGCATCGAGGACGAGCTGCACTTCGGCGTTCCCGCCCCGTTGCTTCCGAGCGTCGCCCGGCAGGGTCCCGAGGGTGCGGCCCCGCCACGACCCGAGCGGGGATCGCCCCAGGACCGCGCCGTCCCGCCAGGGGTGCAGCCGACCGCCGCGTTCGCCAACCGCGCCGACGTCCTGTGCGCCGACATCCCGGCGCAGGGCACGATGACCGCCCGCGCGGCCGCGCGGATGTACGCCGCACTGCTCGGGCACATCGACGGCGTCCGGCTCGTCTCATCGAAGAGGCTGCACATGATGGCCGCGACAGCGTTCTCCGGCGTCGACCAGGTGATGGGCTTCTCAACGTCGTTGTCGCTGGGCTACAGCCAGGCACGTCTCGGCGCTGAGTCTCGGCCGGGTTCGACCTTCGGCATGGTCGGATCCAATGGCAGCGCCGCCTACGCCGACATCGACTCCGGCGTCGCGGTCGCCGTCATGCGCAACCGCATCGTCGGCGACTTCACTGCGGTCAAGGCCATCGACGCCATCGTCGCCGCACACCATCGCTGAGCCACGTTCACCAGCCGAAGGCGAGCCGCCACGTACACCTCGGCCTTCTTCCCTCGACCCGGCACGGCCAAGCGGGAACCGGACAATTCGGATGGCGAATGCTCGCGATATCAGCATCTGAAATGAACACCCTGGCCCTTCCGGCGCGATCGGCGCAGGATCGTCGGCATCACCACAAAGGAGTGGACAGATGACCGACCAGATTTCCGACCGGGCCGCCGGGCCCGACACCGCCACCCGCCGCGAGCTGTACCGGACGATGGTGCTGATCCGCAGTTTCGAGGAGGCCATCCTGGCCGACTACCACGCGGACAAGAAGCCGGCGTGGGACATCGGGGCAGGGCTGATCCCGGGCGAGATGCACCTGTCGGCCGGGCAGGAACCGGTCGCCGCCGGCGTGTGCGCGCACCTGCGCACCGATGACGCGGTCACCGCCACCCACCGGCCGCACCACTTCGCCCTCGCCCATGGCGTCGACATCGACCGGATGACCGCCGAGATCTACGGCCGGGAAACGGGACTGGGCCGCGGACGGGGCGGCCACATGCATCTGTTCGACCCGGTCACCCACTTCTCCTGCTCGGGGATCATCGCCGAGGGCTACCCGCCGGCGCTGGGTCAGGCGTTCGCGTTCAAGCACCGCGGCGGTGACGGCGTCGCGGTCGCGGTCACCGGGGAGGGCGCCGCCAACCAGGGGGCGTTCCACGAATCGCTGAATCTGGCGGCGCTGTGGCGGCTGCCGGTGGTGTTCGTCGTCGAGGACAACGACTGGGGGATCTCGGTGCCGAGGTCGGCATCGACGGCTGTTGCGGACAACTCGGTGCGGGCCGCCGCTTACGGCATGCCCGGCATCCGGGTCGAGGACAACGCGGTCGAGGGGGTGTACTCCGCCGCCGGGGAGGCAGTCGAACGGGCCCGCTCCGGCGGCGGTCCCACGTTGATCGAGGTGCACACGCTGCGGCTGTGGGGGCACTTCGAGGGCGACGCGCAGGGCTACCGGCCCGAGCTCGCCGACGTGCCGGGCCGGGATCCGATCCCGGCCTACGAAACGACGTTGCGGGCCGACGGGGTGCTGGACGAGGACGAGATCTCCCGCATCCGCACCGAGGCGGCGGCCCGCGTCGAACGGGCCGTGCAGTTCGCCAAGGACAGCCCGCACCCCGACCCGGCGCAGGCGCGCGAATACGTGTTCGCCGGCGCGCACTGAAGGGAGCCCACCATGACCGCGACCTTGACCCCGCCCGACTCCGCCGGCAGCACGGCCACCAGTCGGCGACTGACCACTGCGAAGGCGATCGTGGAGGCGATCGGCCAGGAGATGGAAACCGACCCGTCGGTGATCGTGCTCGGCGAGGATGTCGGCGCGTACGGCGGCATCTTCTCCTCGACCACCGGACTGCTCGAGAAGTTCGGACCGACCCGGGTGCTCGACACGCCGATCTCCGAAACCGCGTTCATCGGGCTGGCCACTGGCGCGGCGGTCGAGGGCCTGCGACCGGTCGTCGAGCTCATGTTCGTCGACTTCATGGGTGTGTGCCTCGACCAGATCTACAACCACATGGCGAAAATCCATCTCGAGTCCGGCGGGCACGTGTCCGTGCCCGTCGTGCTGACCACCGCGGTCGGCGGTGGCTATTCCGACGGGGCGCAGCATTCGCAGTGCCTGTGGGGCACGTTCGCGCATCTGCCCGGCCTGAAGGTGGTGGTGCCCAGCAACCCGTACGACGCGAAAGGTTTGATGACGGCGGCGATCCGGGACGACAACCCGGTCGTCTACATGTTCCACAAGGGCGTCATGGGCCTACCCTGGATGGCGAAGAACCGCCGGTCCACCGGCGAGGTTCCGACGGACAGCTACGAAGTGGAGATCGGGAAGGCATCGGTCGCACGTCGGGGGACCGATGTCACCGTGGTCACCGTCTCGCTGTCCGTGCACCATGCCCTGGACGTCGCCGAGCGGCTCGAGTCCGACGGCATCTCGGCGGAGGTCATCGACCTGCGCTCGCTGGTGCCGCTGGACCGGGCAGCCGTCCGCGAATCCATCGCCCGCACCGGGCGGCTGGTGGTCGTCGACGAGGACTACCTGTCCTTCGGGATGTCCGGCGAGGTGATCGCCTCCGTCGTGGAGCACGACCCGCGGATGCTGACCCGTGCGCCGATCCGGGTCGCCGTCCCGGACGTGCCCATCCCGTACGCCCGAGAGCTCGAGTATGCGGTGCTGCCCACCAAGGCCCGAATCGAGGCCGCCATCCGCGAGGTCGTTTTCGGGTGAGCGCAGGGCGGGCGGGAGGGCTTGTCGACAGCGTGAACCATCAGCACAGACGCCGCCGCCGCCGCATCCGGGTTGCCGAGCGCGCGAGGCGACCGGGGAAGGCGGCGACGTGACAGCGGTCCTGTTCCCGCGGCTGTCCGAGCAGGACCCGGACGGCGAGGGGGTGGTCGCCACCTGGTTCGTCGACGACGGATCCACCGTGGCGGCCGGGCAACTGGTCGCGGAGGTCGCCGTGGACAAGGTCGACGCCGAGGTGTTCGCGCCGGCCGACGGGACCATCTCGATCGCCGTTGGCGAGGGCGAATCGGCGCGCCAGGGTGCGGAGATCGCCACCATCGGCTGACCGGGCGCGCCGACAGCCACCGGAATCGAGACGCGGGTCTCAAGGCGACGACCGTGAACGATCCGTTGGACCTGTTGAACGCCGCCGTCTGGTTGGTCCTGGCCGGTCCGGACGAGCCCGAGCCCGATGCCGACGCACTCTAATACCGATCACTGTCGGTGACAGGGCCCGCAGGTCCGCCCGGGCGGTCATGTTCGCGGAGCGACAACTGACCACCTCGCGATACGGTTCCGACCAAGTGCCGCGAGAACCGCGGTGGACGGGCTGTGGGGTCATTAATGCGCAAAGCAGCGGTCGGTTGTCTGATGGTCGCGGCGATCCTCACCGCGACGGCCTGCGGCACCGCGACGCAACAATCCGCGGCTTCATCCGGTAGTTCCGAGGCCGGGGCCTCTGTGTCCGAGACGGCGTCCTCATCGCCGACACCCGCGGACCATGCCGAATGGTCATACTTGGGGAACACCGGCCCGGACCACTGGGGCGACATCGCGCCCGGCTGCGCGACCACTGCGGATTCGGCGCAATCGCCGATCGACATCGACAAGGCAGCGCTGGCAGCCGGTCCCGCCAACACGGTGACGGTGCGGTACACCCCGGCCGCGTTCGAAGTGGAGAACAACGGGCACACCGTCCAGGCCGTCCCGGACGACACCAAGGAGAATTCGATCACCATTGCGGGCAGTGCCTACTACCTGCAGCAGTTCCATTTCCATGCGGAAAGCGAACACCAGATCGACGGCGCCAATGCCCCGATGGAACTGCATCTGGTGCACCAGGACGATGCGGGCCGGCTCGCCGTGCTCGGCGTATTGCTCGAGTCCGGCGCGGCCAGCGAGCCGCTCGCCGAATTGTTCACCTCAATTCCGGCGCAGGAGAACGAGGATGCGCCGGTCGAGCTGCACCACGAGATCGACCCCGGACGGTTGACCCCGACCGACCCGACGCTCGCCCGGTACCAGGGTTCGTTGACCACCCCGCCGTGCACGGAGGGTGTTGAATGGAACGTCTTCCTGACGCCGATGACGCTGTCCTCCGAACAGATCGCCGCCTACACCGCGGTGTTCGCCGGCAACAGCCGCCCGGTGCAGCCGCTCAACGACCGGACGGTCGTGGAGGCCGTCGCCGGCGGCTGACCCCACCGGTCACCGGGCGGGCTGAGCGGACGAGCTCGTCTGTCCGGGTGGGCCGCTGGACTGCCGCGCCTGCAGGTGCAGCGGCAGCAGCCGCCGGCGGGGTGGCATGTCCGGGCGCCGGCTGAGGTAGAGGTCGCCCGCGATGCGGCCCTTGTCGACCAGCGGCTGGCTGATCGTGGTCAGCCCCGCCTGCGCCGCGCCGGGGATGTCGTCGTAGCCGGTCACGGTCAGGTCGCCGGGAACGTCCAGCCCTCGGTTGCGGGCGGCGGTCAGCGCGCCCAGCGCGAGCATGTCCATCATGGCGCAGACAGCCGTCAGATCGGATCGGCGGTCCAGCAGCGCGTCAAGCGCGTCCGCACCGGCCTCCTGGGTGTTCGCGCCTCGCTGCTCGATCGCCAGGTCGTCGACGCCCGCGGCGGCCAGGGCATCGGCGAAGCCCAAGATCCTGACCCGTTCCAGGGAGGGTGCCGCTCGTTCGATGGTCGGCAGGTCGGTCGGGCCGGAGTAGAACGGTCGCGCGCCGGCGGTGACGATCCCGATGCGCCGGTGACCGAGGCCCGTCACCAGCTCGCCCATGGCCCGCCCGCCGGCGCGGTCGTCCGGGCCCACCCAGTCGACTCCGGGCACGTCAGGGGGGAAGTCGACGACGACGGTGGGCAGCCGGCGTTCGAGAATGCGCGCCAGGTGCGGATCGTCGGGCGCCACCGAGTACACGACGAACCCGTCCACGATCGCGTGGTCGACCGCGCTGGACCGGCCGCCGGAGGAGTCGGTCGACACCAGCAACAGGTTCAGGCCGGCGCTGCGGCAGCTGGTCGACAGGCCCTGGATGAACGCGATCGCCGCCGGGTCGGTGAAGGCATAGGGCAGCTCATCGGTGAACAGCAGTCCGAGGGTGTCGGTCCGACCCCGGCTGAGCTGCCGGGCGGCCGGGTCCGGGCCCGAGTAGCCCTGCCGGCGGGCCTCGGCGAGCACCCGGGCGCGCACCGCGGCGGACACCTTGTCCGGCCGGTTGAAGCTGTAGGAGACGGTGGCCGTTGATACGCCGACGGCCTGGGCGACGGTGGCCAGGGTCGGGCGGTCGGGTCGGCGTCGCGGCATGTCGTCATGCTATCGGTTCGGTTAAGAAATAACTATCCATGGGTTCGGCGCCCATGATCAGTGATCCGAGGCACAGTCCGCGAAAGTGGTTGACCCATTTCGAGGTGAACCGGTTAACTTGAGTGGCCGACTCCGGCCCACCCATTCCCTCCGAGTGTTCGAGGTATTCCGATGTCCGACATCAGGCAGAACCCGCCCGCCACCCTCGATGACCAGTCCTGGTGGCGCTCGGCGGTCATCTACCAGATCTATCCGCGCAGCTTCGCCGACGCCAACGGCGACGGCATCGGCGACCTGGCCGGGATCCGGTCCAGGCTGCCGTACCTGGTCGACCTGGGCGTCGACGCCATCTGGGTGAGCCCGTTCTACCCCTCGCCCCAGGCGGACGCCGGCTACGACGTCGCCGACTACCGCGACGTCGATCCGATCTTCGGTTCCCTGCAGGAATTCTCGGCGCTCGTCGAGGACGGCCACCGGATGGGCCTGCGAGTGATCGTCGACCTGGTGCCCAATCACACCTCCGACCGGCACGCGTGGTTCCAGGCGGCGCTGGCCGCGGCACCGGGCAGTCCGGAGCGGTCGCGCTACCTCTTCCGCGAGGGGCGTGGTCCCGGTGGCAACCTGCCGCCCAACAACTGGGTGTCCAACTTCGGTGGACCGGCCTGGACCCGGGTGCCCGACGGGCAGTGGTACCTGCACCTGTTCTCGCCGCAGCAGCCGGACCTCGACTGGACCAACGAGGAGGTCGTCGCCGAGTTCCACGAAATCCTCCGATTCTGGATGAAGCTGGGGGTGGACGGGTTCCGCATCGACGTCGCGCACGGGCTTGCGAAGGACTCCGATCTGGCCGATCTGCCCAACGGCGAGTCCGACCACCTGCTGACCCCGGCGCACACCAATGACCACCCGCACTGGGACCGGGACGAGATCCACGAGGTCTACCGCGGGTGGCGGGCCGTGGTCGACGAGTTCGGCGGTGACCGGGTGTTCTGCGCCGAGGCCTACGTGCCCAACCCGAAGCGATTCGCCGACTACGTCCGGCCCGACGAGTTGCACACGGCATTCAACTTCGACTTCCTGCAGGCGAACTGGGACGCCGCGGACTACCGCCGAGTCATCGATGCCACGATGTCGACCCTGCGGGCGGTCGGCGCGCCGGCCACCTGGGTGCTGTCCAACCATGACGTGGTCCGGCACCCGACCCGCTTCGGCGGCGGCGAACAGGGTCTTCGGCGGGCGCAGGCCGGCACGCTGCTGATGCTCGCCTTGCCCGGCGGCGCCTACGTCTACCAGGGCGAGGAACTCGGCCTGCCGGAGGTCCTGGACATTCCGGACGACCGGCGGCAGGACCCGATCTTCCTGCGCTCCGGAGGCGAGCGCCCGGGCCGGGACGGCTGCCGGGTGCCGTTGCCCTGGGGCGGATCGCAGGCACCCTACGGATTCGGTCCCGCGGGCACCCCCTGGCTGCCCCAACCGGCCTCCTGGGGCCCGCTGACCGTCGAGGCGCAGACCGGCGACCCCACGTCGACCCTCGAGTTCTACCGGAGCGCCCTGCGTATCCGGCGGGAGCTGCCCGAACTCGGTGACGGCCCGATGACCTGGCTGGATGCGCCCGCGGGGATGCTCGCGCTGGGCCGGGGACGCGTCCTGTGTGCGGTCAACTTCACCGACGAGCCGCTGCCGCTACCGGCTGCCTTCGGTGCCGCGGTACCGCTGCTGACCAGCGGGGACGGTTTGCACGACGCGACTGCCGGCGTTCTCGGCGGCAATTCCGCAGCCTGGTTCCTGGCCGGCTGACTGCGGACCGGACCGGTCCGGCGGCGGGTGGCTGCCGTTGAACGACGACCTGCGTGACGATCCGCGGTGGGGTGAACGGCGCTGTCGGTGACGACGGGTGGTGGGGCCGGAACTGCGGGAGAGGTCACCATCCCCGCGCCCGACATCCACACCAGCAGTTCAAGAAAGCGGCTCGTGTGGATCTGGGCAGGACGGTCAAGGTTGGTCGCGGGACCCGGCCCGGGAATGCCGACCGGGCTGGGGTTCGACATGGCACCGTTCACCACATCTCGGGCCGGTCACCGCCGCCCGCGCGGTCCGCGAGCCGGCTTCGACCCCCGAGCTCGCCATCTCGATCGGCCACACAGGTCGGTGCGCCTGACGGGCGACCACACCCCAGCGGCCCGGCGGCGGTCGGATCGGACATCGACCTCTGTCACAATCGACCCCCGTGAAGACGTTCGACGCCCTGTACTCCGAGCTGGTCGACCGGGCCCGCACCCGCCCCGAGGGATCGGGCACCGTGCAGGCCCTGGACGCCGGGGTGCACGCCCAGGGCAAGAAGCTGCTCGAGGAGGCCGGCGAGGTGTGGCTGGCCGCCGAGCACGAGGACGACGAGAGCCTGGCCCTGGAGATCTCCCAGCTCCTCTACCGCGCCCAAGTGATCATGATCGGGCGTGGCGTCACCCTGGAGCAGGTCTACCGACATCTGTGACCCAGTCGACCCCGCTCGCATGGCACAGTGTCTTGCTGCCCCGGCTGCATCCGCTCGGGCCTGAAGGAGAAGCACCGCAATGTTGAAAGTCGCCGTACCCAACAAGGGCACGCTATCCGAACCGGCCGCCTCGATGCTCCGGGAGGCCGGCTACCGGGGCCGGTCCGAGTCCCGCGACCTGTCGGTCCTGGACCTGGCCAACGACGTCGAGTTCTACTTCCTGCGGCCCAAGGACATCGCCGTCTACGTCGGCTCCGGCGAGCTCGACCTTGGCATCACCGGCCGCGACCTGGCCCTCGACTCAGGTGCTCCGGTCCGGGAACTGATCGGCCTGGGCT
Organism: Nakamurella sp.; assembly: GCA_036524715.1. GTDB lineage: Bacteria > Actinomycetota > Actinomycetes > Mycobacteriales > Nakamurellaceae > Nakamurella. Next base: position 11,550 of record DATDBV010000439.1, read on the forward strand.
TCGGGTACTCGACGTTCCGGTACGCCGGTCCGGAGCACAAGGACTGGCACGTCGCCGATCTGGCCGGCGCGCGGATCGCCACCTCCTACCCGAACCTGACCCGCAACGATCTGGCCGCGCACGGAATCGCCGCCGACGTGATCCGGCTCGACGGCGCCGTCGAGATCTCGGTCCAGCTCGGCGTCGCCGACGCCATCGCCGACGTCGTGGACTCCGGCCGGTCGCTGCGCCAGCACGGCCTGACCGCATTCGGCGAGGTGATCCTCAAGTCCGAGGCCGCCCTCTTCACCCGAATGGACACCGAGCCATCGTCGGCCGCCCGGCAGCTGTCCAAGCGGCTGCAGGGTGTCGTGTTCGCCCAGCAGTACCTGATGCTCGACTACGACTGCCCGATCGACCTGTTGGGGCGGGCCACCGCGATCACCCCCGGCCTGGAGTCGCCGACCGTCTCGCCGATGGCCGACCCGGCCTGGCGCGCCGTCCGGGCGATGGTCCGGCGCAACGAGGTCAACCCGATCATGGACGCCCTGCACGACCTGGGCGCCAAGGCGATCCTGGCCTCGGACATCAGGACGTGCCGGCTCTGATCACCGCGGCGGTCCGCCGCCGTCACCGGCGGCCGGGTCGCTCAGCCCGATCGCCGGCGGACCGGGATACGGCGGGGGTGTGCCGCCGTACTCCGGGCACAACGCCTGATGCGAGCACCAGCGGCACATCGGCCCGCGGCGGGCCGGGAAATTGCCGGTCTCCAGTGCCGCCGCCACCGCGCGCCACAATGCGCCGACCGAGTTGGCGAAGCTGACCAGCTCGGCCTCGCTCGGTGAGTACTGCAGCGACAGACCGTCGGCCAGGTAGATCAGCTTCAGCTGGGTGGGCACCACTCCCCGCAACCGGTAGATCATCAGCGCATAAAACTTGAGCTGGTAGAGCGCACTGCCCTCGAAATCGGGGCTGGGGGAGCGACCGGTCTTGTAGTCGACGATCCGCAGTTCGCCGGTGGGGGCCAGGTCCAGCCGGTCGATGAACCCGCGCAGAGGCACGCCGTCGGCGTCGATCTCCACCGCGAACTCGCACGCCTGGGGATCGAACCGACGCGGATCCTCCAGGTCGAAGTAGCTGCGCACCAGCGACTCGGCGGAACCCAGCCAGCCGGCGACGTCGTCGGCCGGCAGCATCCCGGCCAGTTCCGGACACTCCTTGGCCATTCGCTCCCAGGCCGGCTCGACGAGCTCCACCGTCCGATCGGGCGTCCGGTCCGCCGCCGGGCACCCGAACATCTCCTCGAGCACGGAGTGCACCAGCGTCCCGCGCACCGCGGCCGGGCTGGGCGGTTCGGGCAGCCGGTCGACCGCGCGGAGCCGGTAGAGCAGCGGGCACGACTTGAAGTCGCTGGCCCGCGACGGCGACAGCGCCAGTGGCCGTCGCGGCCGGTCCTGTGCGGCATCGTTCCCGGCCGCGCCACCCGCGAGCGCGCCGACCGGCTCCGCCATCATCGCCGTCATGACCCAGACGGTAGGACGGGGGTCCGACAGTACTGACTTGCGACTCGCGCGAGCGCTCGTCGGGTTTACCGTTCACCGCGCCGGACGGGCGGCCGCCCTCCTGTCGGGACCGGCCCGCACTACCCTTCGGGCGTGACTTCGAGGTGGCGCGGAACCGACGGTCCGCGCTTCTCGCCGACCCGAGGCTGGCTGGTCGGCCGGATCGCCGGGGTACAGGTCCTGGTGACCCCGTCCTGGATCGCCTCGGTGGCGGCGATCGCGGTGCTCGGCGTCCCCGTTGTCGCGCGAGTGGTCCCCGGGACGAGCACACCGGTCGCGGTCGTGGTCGCGACGCTGCTCGGGGTGCTGCTCGGGGTCAGCGTGCTGGCGCACGAACTCGGGCATTGCGTGGTGGCGCGGATGGTCGGGATCGACGTCATCGCCGTCCGCCTGTACTTGCTCGGCGGGGTCAGCGAAATGGCCGCCGGCCCCCGGACCGCCCGGGACGAGGCGCTGGTCGCGGCGGCCGGACCGGCGGTGTCCGGCGTGCTGGCCGGCGCGTGCTGGCTGGCCGTGCAGCCCACGACCGGGGGCACGATCGGCTGGCTGGTGCTGATGCTGCTGGCCCTGTCCAACCTGGTGATCGCGGTGTTCAACCTGCTGCCGGCGCTGCCGCTGGACGGTGGCCGGGTGGTCCGGGCCGGCATCTGGGGGGTGTCCGGCAGCCGGCGGGCCGGCACCGTGGCGGGGGTGGTCGGCGGGTACCTGCTGGCCGCCGCGCTGGTCGGTTGGGCGGTGCTCCTCCTGGTCGACGACGGCGCCGCCGGCCTGCTACCCGCCGGCATCGCGGTGGCCATGGCGCTGTTCGTCGTGGTCGGGGTGATCGACGAGCGTGGTGACGACCCGTCGCCCGCCCCCTGGCCCCCCGGCCTGACGCTGCGCTCGCTCGCTCGGCCGGCCCTGGTGCTGGCGGACGGCGTCACGGTCACCGACGCGCTCGCCGCGGGCGACCGGGGGACGGTGATCCTGGCCCGGCCCGA